>CAYXRA010000038.1:0-32352 GCA_964467525.1 uncultured Calditrichaceae bacterium | reverse complement strand
AGCTATCATGTCCTTATATTTTTTTCAAGTTATGTACTCAAAAACCGGAAGAACCCCTTTTATTTATTTTTCTGTTTGGCAGACTTTCGGGAAAGGGTCGCTATAAGCAAATATTTTCTTCCGAACGCGGCGAGTTTAACGACATCGGTCTGTTCAGAAAAGACATCAGAGATCTATAAATATTTTGAAAGGAATTAGATCATGCACGAAATTGCAATGCAAACCGGTAACGAAGTCCGCCCGGCATATCAACTTTACTCAAGGCGGGCCATAGCCCTGGCCACATTCTTCGGCTCTGTTATTGCCGGCGTTTTTTTAATTGGTTCCAATCTAAAAAAACTTGACCGCTCCGAAGAAGTTTTGCAGGCCTATGTGTTCGGTGTCATTACTTTGGGAACACTAATAGTCCTGGCTATAAAAATCCCTTCCCTGGACAAGGTCCCTGATACGCTGTTTCACCTTGTACAATTGGGTGTCATAGAATTATATGCTTACTTAAAAATCGGCCCGGATTTAAAGGAGCATGATGAACATAAGGGTATATTTTACTCAAACTGGCGGGCGATAGGCATTTCGCTGCTGGTTCTTCCGCTTGTAACGGCCTCAATATTTGGCATAAATTACCTTACTCAAAGTAGAGTCGATTTCGGTAATGGTCAGTCCGTATACTACGAAGATGATGCAATCAAAGCCGAGGCCCAAAAATTAGGCGAATATTTAGTTTATGCAGGATATTTTGGTAACGACACGCCTGCCGATGCTAACCTCCGCAAAATTAACGATGTAATTACAGTACAATTTTTCCTCATTGATGACGCCTTCACCAATAAGGATATCATCGGCGCCTTTATCGCTATGCGCTGGGAAATAGATAAGCAGGTCTTTCCTGAAAATAAGGTTTGTTTCGAGTTGTGCGACAGTGCTTACAAAGTAAAAAAGACACTGACGCACTGAAACCGTACATGATTCGTTGACTCAATATGCATCACGGCCATTTTCCATCATTACAATTTTCTATTATTTAAATCGATTAAACGTTTCCCGGCTCACATTTGTTATTACGATATCCCTTTCTGTTACGGAATGGATTTGATTCGGCGGCACCGGCAGCACGGTTTCCGAAATGACTGCTTCGTTAAACACAACTTTCTGCACCCACCCCGATTCCGTATCCTTGTAGATATCACCCCGGTAACGGGAGCGGCCGGTTGTAATCACTTCCATTTGTGGGACGGGGTGCATGATCATTTTGAATGAACTCTCGCCGGAGTCAAATCCGATCAGCGCACAGGTTTTGTCATTGAACTTACTGACGCCTTTCAATTCAAGTGTAATTTTTCCGTTTTTGAAATAAGAACCTTCGGCAATATGCGAACCCAGATTGGTCGGCGCCTGCGTATTTGCTGCGGCATGGATGATTTTTTGTCCGATTTGCTTCAAATCTTCAATACCGTTATCCATACCCACCGGATCGGCAAAAACGTTGCAAAAGGCATGAAAATCGATAAAAGCATTGTACACGTGATATGATTTATCGAATGATAATGCCCGCCCTTCACTATCCTGCAAATTTTCAAACCTGCTGTGATCAATCCCAAATACATAATTTTGCCTGCCCTCCGAGGAATCATTAAAAACATAATTCCAGTTTTTCAGCGCCGGTATCGAAATCTTTTTCGTATCACCGTAACTGATAGAAAAATTAACACAGGTATAATGACCTTTTTGTGAAGGGTCATTGACATTTGGCTCGTATTTCAATTGTAGAGCAAAAATATCCGTTCCTTGCAGGGAACCGTCCGCGGAGAAATTCTTCAACCAGGATTCCATTATAAAATATTGCTTTTCCTGGACCTTCTCAATTGACAGATCGAAGGTGTTATTAAAAAGCGAATTGCCGTTTTCCCTGCCCGTCGCTGACAAAAAAAACAGCGGGATTAAAATAAATCCTATCATTCCGGATAATTGCTTCTTTTTCATGAATCCCCTTTCTTTAGATTGATTAACTTTTCAAGATTATCGACATAGCTGACGAATGCTTTCCTGCCTTTTTCCGTAATCGCGCATGTGGTCTGCGGTTTCTTTCCCTTGAAAGTTTTTTCAATTTTGATATAACCGGCATCTTCGAGTTTTGTCAGATGTGTGCTTAAATTCCCATCGCTGGCATTTACCGCTTCTTTTAAATAGGTGAACTGTGCTTCTTTCGCCGCAGCTAATATGGATAAAACTGCCAGCCGTATCGGTGCGTGAATGATTGGATCGATGTCCAGAATGTTTTGACTGCTCATGCTTTGCGCCCATCATTATACTGTTTATTCAGAATTAGTCCGGGAACAATCCAGCCCAGGATAATTACGACAACCATCACCCAAAAAGTATACAATCCCGGGATAATGGCCATGACGCAGGCCCCGATCCACCAGGCCAGACTGCCAAGCTGAATCAACCTCAGCTCAAAAACTGTTCCGGTTACAAACACAGCAATGCCCATAATGAGCGAGACCAAAGCCGGGACTGATTTCAGTTGATAAAGTCCGATTTGAGGAAACAGGAACACGATCAGCAGCGCCCCCAGTCCGCAAGCCATCCAGAGATTCCAGAATATATTTTTCGCATACGTCTTAACACCATTTTTTTTTGATTCCCTCAAACCAACGGCATAACCGATCCCGGCGTTGATTAATGCTAATCCAATGACCACGGGCATTACGAGGTGATGAAAACCATAAAGCTCAAGCAGACCAATTATAAGCGTTGCCACGGCTGACAGAATACCTATTAGAATGAGCAGCCATCCGGTCTCAGCCGTTGCCAGGCGCGTTTTCTCAATCATTTGCTTAATGATTTCGATATCCTGCTGCATTTGATTTGTTTCCATTTTGCTTCCTTATGTTAATATTATATTTGCAAAGTACTTTGTTGTACAAAGTTAAATAATTAAATTAATTTGTCAAGACATTTTTATAAAAAATTGGAATTAAATTTTGTAATTCAATTTTTTAGATATTTCAGCGCCGGTTTAAACCGGTTTTTTTCAATATCTGACCGTATCTAATCAATGGGAAGCGCCCCGCTTAAGATCAGCCGCACACCGGCGGTAACGACAAAATGACTGCGCTCGCTGAAGCGGTTACTGTAATGACTGACCCGGTCGCGGTAAATGAATGATGCGAATGCCGAAATACGGCTATTATAGAAATAGAACATTTCCAGATGATTGATGAAATTATTGGTCACCGGCGGAACAGGATAGGGCTCTTTCTTCAGCGGAAATATATCGCTCACCGCCACGGAACCATAACGACCGTAAACGGATTCATTGCGAATCCAAAAAGGAAACCATCCCCAGTAGCTGAACTTAAGTTTAACCTCCTCGCAGGAAGCGCAGGGATATCCCAGGCCATATTGACGATAATGGTAACTTTCCCAGCTGCGCATCGATTGGTAGGTGCGGTTCCATATCCGCACATAGGTGAGATTTGTATTCAGTCCGTTTACCAGCCAATCTGCGCTGCGCAGCGAAAGCAGCGTCCCCAGCCGATCGGGATAACGGGCGCGGTCATCTTCGCCGGGATCATTATTGACCACGATATCATCCAGTAAAAACTGCCAGTAAACCGTCATCTTCGGAAGCGGTTTATAAAATACATCAAGGCACCAGAATCCATCCATTTGCTTGCGGTCGTTGCGCTGGATCGGATAGTAAAAATTCATCGGATTCAGATACGCCAGTTCGATATCGCGGCCCGGTCCGCCGTAAGTGGCCATTTCGGTCAGAGCAATCTGCAGATTATCCGAGAAGCGGTAATCCAGCCGATGACCGGCCAGAAATTTTCGCGCCGTGCCAAAGGCCCGCAGACTATCGCCTTTCTGATCATATTCGTATCCCGGTAAATCTTCCAGTTGGGCAAAGATCAATGAAAATTTTAAACGGCCGGCACGGTAATTGAACAGCAGATGATCGTAAGTATAGGGATTGGACGATAAGATCAGGCTGCGCTCACCAATCGGTCCCCAGTTGCGTTTGGTTCGGCCGAAAAACAATTCAAATTGATTATAGTTCAAATTGATAAATGCTTCATTCACCCGCCCGTAAATCCAGCTCTCCGACTCGGACAAATCACCGGCGAAGTTGGGGTCGCGTTTATATTCCTGATCGCCGCTGGTGCGGTTTCCCAGAGTAATATGATCGGAAACATAATGGACGCCCAGATCGGCGCGAAAACGGTGGAAAAGGGCTTCGTCATATTTGGCCCGTTCCCGCCAGTCCAGTTGAAAAACCGCCGAATCACTGCGATAAAAATGTCTGCGGTAGTGATTAAAATATTGATCTGCTTCCGCGATACCGTGTTCCGGCAAATCCCGGTTCAGTTCATACGGCTGACGTAACACAAAATCCGGCAGTGCTTTCCCCGAATTAATCAGATAATCATAATATTCGTAAAATTCCGAATCAAAATAGAGATATTGTGTCCCCTTTTGCCCGTATAGCGGCCATGTCAACAGTATGACTATCAAAACTATTTTAAGCCGGATTTGCCTCATAAATACCACTATTTAAACATGAATTTTATATTTTCAATTTATAGATTGCAGATATTAATAGCAAAAAGAACTCCCGTTTGAATGAAGCTATTCAGATAAATAAGCAAATATTCAGTCAGACAATTAAGCAATTAGTGACTGCGGGCTTTCCTGAACAGGATGTTAAACATGGCCTTGAAAAAATATTTGACGTCCGTGCTGAAAGGCGCATTTTGTTTTGCTTTTAAGTAACGGCGTTCCGACTCCATAATTTCTTCGAATGATTTGGGCATATCGGCATAATAGGGCGGAACCAGTCCCGGTTTAAATTGCGTGCGCAGCGACTTAAGATCATCCGGATACAAATCAAAGTAGTGTTGACTTAGGGCGCGGACACCCACCAGGCTGACATCTCCCTGGAAAAAATTGATAAATTGCGGCAGTTCATCAATCCACAACTTGCGGACCAGCTTACCCCACTCCGTAATCCGGAAATCATTATTGAATTTGCCGCTTTTCTGAAGATTGTAGTTTTTATAAATATACTGCTGTAAATATTCCGAATAGGGATGCATTGTCCGGAATTTCAGAATCCGGATCACTTTATTATCGAGTCCGATCCGCCGTAACCGAATAAGTAGTCCGTATGATGGGTTGGTATCCAGGGATGGTGATTTCACACGCCGGGCGATGTAAAACATGCGGTTCCCGATGTCTTCGGCGGCAACCACCTCAAAGCCGCAGAAATAGAGACGTCCCAGCGTTTCCGCTTTGGAAATCAGACGGTTACGGCCGCGGGTAATCATGAAATAGATTTTCTTAAAAACCGGCAGTTTGGGCATAATGCGGCGAAACAAAAAATCCAGCGGGTAAACGAAATGGGCAATCAAAAACGGAAACTTGGAATACAGCCATTTTTTATGCGTGGAAATGGTATGCGCCTGACCAACAAAATATCCGCCATTATAGATTTTCTGATGCACTTCCAAAAAATAGCGGTTGAGCCAGCGAAAATCGTTAATTTTATGCAAATTTATAAACAATGATAATGTATGGTCTTCAATGGTTTGAATATTGAACCGTGTTTTGGTGCTGACAACCGCGGTTTCCGACTGATCGATTAAATTGAGATCAATATGCGCGCTGATAAAATCAAACAGTCCGGGAAATTCTTTCAGGTATCGGTCTCTCAAATGTGTATAAACCGGGTCAATATCAGGTTTTTTTTGATCGATGCTTAAATTACTGAGGGGCAAAGATTCCTGTTTCAATTGTTCCTTAACATCGTCCAAAGATTCGATGTCGCTGCCATCTCTCAATCCGCTTATTTTATAAACATAATAAAGCACAACCTCAAGTAAAACAAACAGAACGAGACTGCCGAATATTTGCAGGCGGGAGTATTCAAGAAGCCGGAACGCCAGCATGATCACCGCCGTGAGCGAAAACATTACTAAAAAGGCTTTAATGAATGGCGTTAACGCATAATAAATATTTTTATATTGGCGGCGTTCAAACTTCCGTGTAAATATCGCTGTAATAAACCAAATGCCGTAAAGTATAATCAGGATTTTTTCATACTCGGTTGATATACTGAACGAGCCGTGCTTCCAGTAGTAAACAACCATGAAAGCTGCATTGAGCGTTACAAAATCGAAAAAGGCCCGTAATAATGAAATACGGCGCGGTTTGACTGATTTATCCAGACTGCCATTCAGACGCTTTATCAATTTATGGCCGTAGGTAATGTAGAACCCTGAAAATGCTGCCAGGCTTAACAAATAATAGAGCATGAAGGAACCGAAAAACTGAATCCTTGAAAAGGAGTACACTTCCAGAACAACCATCGATATAGCACACAAATATAAAACAGAAAATACGGCGCGTGAAAGAAACCAAAAACCTTCTTTGTAATTGGCGTAAAGTTTTAACTGATATTTCTTTATGAAAAGAGAGACGACAAACCAGACGATGTTTAAATGGATTAGCAAATTAAGGTATCGGGATTCAATGGTAAGATCGCCTTGTTTTATAAAATATACGGTTATATACGAACCGTTTAAAATTAAAAAATCTGCAAGAAATGCCAAAAGAGTAAAATTAAAAACAGCCTTTGCCAGATTTGTCCCGTCATTGGAATCCGCAATTTCCGAGGTTTTAAATCCGTTTTTTTCAGCAGAATTTTCGATAAGTGCATAATAAGAGGCTTTAACGCCTACCGAAAAACGCATATTAACATCCCTGCAGTATAAATTACTGTATTTAGTTTAATCCAGCATCCAATTTAATTTAAATACAAAATATTCCAACGCATTTATTTTGTACATTTTTTGCTTCATGTGTAAAATGCCCGGTACAAGTTTAAAAATCAGTCGATCGGATATTACGAAGTACTCAGAGAAGTTGCTAACCGTCCGAATTTACTAAGTAATACCCTCTCAAAATAATTATGTGTCATGCGTTCATTTTCCCGGATATAATCATTTTATCGGAGAGACTATCAATTACTTTAACGGAATCAATATTATATTGCATATTTTCCTTATTCCTGTTTACCGGACATGTCCTCCGGAAGACTTAGAAAACAAGTAAAATATTTGTATCAAACTAATTCCGGAAAGATTCGCAACAATATCAAAGATATTGAAACTGCGATAGGGTAAAAAATAATGTATTATCTCCAGGGCAATGCCATATAAAACAATCCATACCACCAACCTCAGCCTGTTATCAGTTGAAATGTTTCCGGACAATGCAAAAAAGTAAAGAAGGGAAAAAGCCGCCATATGCAGAAAAAATCCGCTGGCAGTCAATCGCAACCGATCGTAAGATGATCGGATAATGTCTGTCTCCGCCGGCAGCAATGCATAAACAGTTATTCCGGAAAAAATAAACCAGAACGCAAATCTGCTGATCTTTTCAAAATTAATTTTTCTTAAATTAATCGTCATCTTTATCTACTCTGAACGAACCATAGACCGGACAGTGATCGGATATCGTGTTATAATATTCGGGGATGCTGTCGCCTTTGAATTCAAATTGTCCCAAGGTGCACATGCCCCCTACCTTTGCGGATCCTTCGACATATTCGATCTTTGCATCGGATGAAATAAACAGCTGATCGATCAGCGATGCCTCAATACGTTCTACTTTGTAATCGGGTATCCAGTAGCTGCTCCAGCGATTTTCCAGCTCTTTTGTGGCCCGGTAGAAATTCAATTTTTCAATGACCGGTTTAAATTCTTCAAAACGTTTTTTTGAAACATTGTTGAAATCGCCCAATAAAATGATATCGCTGTCTTGCGTATCCTCAGGCAGATCGTGTAAAATATTCTCTAAAATCTGCCACTGTTTTTCGCGCAGTTCCCAGCCCCGGGGCGATGCTTTGAGATGTACCACAATGGCGTGAAAATCGAAACCGTTATTAATGCCTTTAAAATAGGCGCGGTATGCCGGCCGTAAACGGCTGTCGGGAGCAAGCGTGACATCGCTGTAGATTTGCGGTTCGCCAACCAGTTTAAGCACGGCGCTGTCATACAAAAACCCCACTTTTTGCGATCCGCCGGCGTTTGCGTAAATAAAATCATATTGATCGCCCAGATATGCTTTCGCCGAATCTGCGAATAATTGGGGATCTACGATTTCGTTGACGCCCAGCAATTCTATATCCAGCTCTTTTAGCAGGGAAAACAACGCGGCAATATCGGTGCGCTGCCCTTCCGGAGGATAGCGTAATTCGATGCCGTATTTTTTCATCATCGCACCATCATCTTTACAGGGGAACCATTCAATATTAAATGTACCTATCTCAATATACGATGCGTTTTGACCAGTTAGAATCAAAGGCAAGGTCATTAGAAAAAAAATCAGTCTTCTTTTCAAAGCAAATCTCCCTTATTAAAACTTCAATGCGGAATGAACTTCAAAAGGACAGCGCAAAAAAAGCGCGGTTAACAGCCAAGCGCTGAATAAGCCGGCATTGCCCGGACCGATTAATATTAAATACCCGGTTTCCCTGGTAAATCCGCGGTCATCATCCGGCCTGTTTTGTTTTTGAAGCGCTTTCCTTGAAAGTTATCAAATAGTTTAAAATATTATCCAGTTGCTCTTTCAGCGATTTTCCGGCGCTGCTCTGAATACGCAAATTATAAATATCATCATAGCGGCCGGAGGCAAGGTTCAGCCGCAACGGTGCGCCGCTCAAAGCACAAATGTACACACAAATTTTATCCTGCTCATTGTTCAGATCGATCACCAGATCGAACATATCATCCTGAAATTTTCTCAGATAATCTTCCAGGGGTACGCCAAGCCAGTTACAATCGGACTTACGCAAACTATCGCGTTCGAATGTGGATACTTTTACATTATCAAAAATTCTGTACAATTTTGACTTAAAATAATGATAATCGCCCTTATTTTCTGTATTTGTAGGGATTATGACCAGAATATTTTTAACTTCACCGATTTTTTCAGGAAAATTTTGTACGCCGCTGACATTGCCCAAAAATCGCAGGCGGACATCCAGATATTTATTTAGAAATAAATTTTTAATTTTTTCGATCAAGTTTTTTCTCCCTTTTTATGCCAGCGGATTTTATCAAGATATGATTTTAATTTCGCCTCTCTTCCCGAATCGGTGGGATGATAAAAAATTTTATTTTTAAGTTTTTTGGGGAAATATTCCTGCTTTACAAAATGACCGGGATAATCGTGCGGGTATTTGTATTCCGCGCCGTATTTTAAATCTTTCAATAACTTTGTCGGGGCGTTTCTCAAATGAAGCGGAACCTGCTGAAGTCCTTCGGACCCGACTGCTTTTCGGGCTTCATTAATCGCCAGATAAGCGGCATTACTTTTCGGAACGGACGCCAGATACGTTGTCACCTGAGATAAAACAATCTGCGCCTCGGGCATACCGATATTCTTAACTGCGTCAAAACCTGCGCTGGCCAATGACAGGGCATAGGGCTCGGCATTCCCGATATCTTCCGAAGCTAAGATTATCAGTCGGCGGGCGATAAAAACCGGATCTTCACCGGCGTTCAACATGCGCGCCAGCCAGTATACTGCCGCATCGGGATCGCTGCCGCGTACGCTTTTTATGAAAGCGGAAATGGTATCGTAATGGTAATCCCCTCGTTTATCGTAATAAAGCGGATTCTGGGCCGCGGCCTGTTCAACCAGCGCTTCGCTTATGCCCACCCGGTTGCCTTCCTTTTCAGCAAGATAAAATGTGATTTCCAGTAAATTCAGCGTGCGCCGCGCATCGCCTGAACCGTAATAAATCAGCGCCTCTTTCCCATCTAAAATGATTTCGTACTGTTTAAGAAATACATCATTTTCAATAGCGCCGGTAATGATCATTTCCAGATCGCTTTTCTGCAATGATTCCAGTTTAATCACCTGGCAGCGTGACAGCAGCGGTGCGATTACTTCGAATGAGGGATTTTCCGTGGTGGCCCCAACCAGCACCAGCGTACCGTCTTCCACAGCATGCAGCAGGGCATCCTGCTGGGCTTTATTGAAACGGTGAATTTCATCGATAAATAAAACCGTATGTTTGTCATAATACTGCAGTTGCTGCTTTGCTTCCTCAATGATTACCTTGATATCCTTCACTCCGGCGGAAACCGCCGAAACCGATTTGAAAATATAACCGATTTCATCGGCAAGAATCCGGGCAATAGTTGTTTTGCCAACGCCGGGCGGACCCCAGAATATCAGCGAAGGCAGATACCCTGACCTTAGCTGCCGGGTCAGCGGCGCCGTTTCACCGATGATTTGCCGGTGACCGACAACCTCGCTCAGCTTCTGCGGCCGGCAGCGTGCTGCCAGCGGCCGGTTGCCGGATGATTTTTGAGTATATTCGAAAATATTTTCCGTCATTAATGATTGTCAAAATTAGTTTTTATTCAATAGAAACTTTCCACAACAACAGATGCGCCGTGCTGTTATTCGTTGTGGAAATCATAATTTTATTCCGGCCGTATTTAAGATGTTCGTTGATCGTATAGACATCGTAATGTTGTTCATCAACCTTATCCTGATCATACGAAGGCAAAACCTGATTTCTGTAATTAACATTATTAATAGCGATCCGGTAATACGAATTGCCCTGACCGATGACCAGGGGATAATTGTCCGGCGTCTTATAGACCCAAATCTTCAAATAGAGCGGTTCGCTCAGATTAACGCTGCGCGGCAGATTAAAATTAAGAACCAGTCCGTCTCTGCCGGGCGGATTACGATACTGATACGCATAGCCCAGCCGCCATACCTTCGCATTCAGCTCTTCATTCGTACGTACTTCCGGTCCGGCCTCTTTGTTTTGCCTGAATATGTTGTCGCTTAATATAATGCCCGGACTAATCGAACCGAAATTATGGGAGGGCTGAACCCCATCCGCGGTAAATGTCACATAAAAATCACGCTCATAACCAAAGCGGAATTGCCCGGGTGTATCTTCCGCAATTGTAATGGTCCGGGATTCAGGTTTTTGATAATAGTCCACTTCACCGAAACTGATTTGATGTTCACCGAAAGGTAACGCCGCTTTAACCCGTCCGCTGCCGAGTCTTTTGCCATTGACATAGATGGCGCCATCGACCGGCTCGGTTATGATTTCAATCTGACGGACCGTGCTGGTTAATGTAAAACTAACCTGAACCCGGCGCTGATTTTCATTTAAACGCACAATACGTTCATCGGGATACACTTTGTACCCGTTTTTTGCAATGCAAATGATATGCTTACCGAACGGTATTTTTTGCAGGACATAATCGGTTTTAAATCCCGTAGGATGTCCGTCCAGCAGGATGTCGGCATTTTTTATATTTGACCGCACATCTATCAGACCCATCTGTGAAACGGCGGGCCTGCGCTCTACCGATGATTTGGATTTCCCCGGTCGCAGGCTGAAACTCAGCGAGACGGTATCGTTGGGATTTAACCTGAAAGCATGCTGCGGCGGATTGGTAACAAAACCGCTCTTTTGCAGGGTAACTGAGTGTTCGCCGGCCGGAATGCTGACATAATTCTGATTGCCGGCAAGGGTTCCGTGAAATTGACCATCAACAAAAATCTCAGCATCGGGATGCGCTGCATCGATAAAAACCGTGCCGCTTTCTCCGGCAACCCGTGGTGCGAGCTTAAAGGCGACCCGGACCGTATCATTCTTATCAAAATTTGCTTCGATGACCCTGGGTTCACTGATAAATCCCGATCGCATCACCGATATTTCATGCACGCCCGGTTCCATGGCATAGGGCCTATTGGGCTCAAAACCGACGGCCATATTTTTATCAATATATAAATGTGCAGATTCATCTTTCAAATCAACGATCAGATATGAATGGGATTCGGTCCCGTTCTGAAATCTGAACAGAAAAAACCATCCCGCGCCAATGATGATGATCGTAAGCAACAGGAACAAACCGCGTTGCAGCCAAAGCCGTCCCGGCGGAACAACTTCTTCAAAAAATTCATCCTGATTTTTACATTCCTCACGGGTCATCCAGCGGGTTTCACCGGTATGATTGCGATATTTCTTGTAGCCTTTTTTCGAACGATAGAAGCGATCCAGCTCCTCTTCATATATTTTTGCCTCCAGGGCATTGCGCAAATGACTGCGCATTTCGGACTGATACTCCCGAAAGCGGACAATGCGTTTCCGGGCATCGGCTTCCATTTCTTCTTTGGCTTCTTCTCTTATTTGCCTTGCCTGCTCCGAATCGTAATTAACGGTTGCTGTCGACGGAAACAGTTTCTTCCAGTTACGGGCAAACCACGATTCCTCAATCGGATAAAACTCAAATTCTTCTTCCAGTTCCACCGGCGTCAGCCAGCGGATCTCATCGAGGTGATTGGAACAACGGATAAATTCAGGATATTTTTCATAAACTTTGTTTGCCACTTCCGCCCTGATTTGTGCTTCGGAGAACGGAGGCACACCCGAGGTTTCGGCAGTTTTATCTACGGAAGCCGATGCCCCCCCGCCTGTACCTGAGTCATTCTGTTGCTCGCGGTGTTTCTGCTCCAGCTCTTTACGAATTTTTTCGCGTAATTCTTTCTCGTTAATTTTTTTATTTTGCATTACCTTCTACCACGTGACAATATATTCGAATTCAAGAGTCGCTTCCTCATCACTTTTAACGGGGATAATAAACTTTAGCTGATCCGCTTTCTTCCCTGCCGGTTCATAGTTGCTGGAAACCAGTTTGGTTGCCCGGTGAATGCTGGTCCGCTCAATAACTTCGACATCGATATCCGTATCTTTATGATTGCGAATCGTGTACTCAATGCGTTGCTGACGCGAGCGCTTGCCCGGATTTTGCGTGCTCACTACCTGCCGTTCCGACACCACATCAAAGGCATTGCCCACGCGGATGTCGATTGTTTCATCTTTCGGCGTATGCTCAATTTTATCTTCTCCGATGAATTCCAGATCCGCGTCATCCGCTTTGTACAATCGGATCGTACCTTCCGGTAAAGGTATGCCCAGATTATTTTCCTGCGCATTTTTGAAGGTCACCAGTACCTGCACATCATCAGCCTGACGCGAATCGACGCGATAAATCTTTTTAACCGGACTTGTAGTTTCCGGAAATAACTGAATCTGCTTTTCCTGATTGTTTTTCAGATCGGTTTGACGCTGCAGCGTATACAGGTGATATTCGAAGAATGGTTTTTCCTCAAATGAAGCTTTTGCCTCCGCCGCCATTACACCGACGCCTTCCTGCCGGCGCGGACCACGGCCTTTTTTAAGCAGATTGATATCGCCGGCCATCAATTTGAGACGGGTATTCTCATAGGACTTACCGCTATGATTGGTTATTGTAACCCAGGCAACGAGTGTCAGTTTTGAATCATCTTTGTTCAATTTCCCCACATAGTCGGCCTGCCAGTTTAAGCCATTGGTCAGATACGATAACTGCGCTTCATGAACGGCGCTGTTTTCGGCTTCCACCTTCCAGAGCAGCGTGGGTTTGGTTATAAACGGCGTTTTTCTTTGCGTATAATTTTTCAGCAATATGCGCAGGTCATCACTTTTGGGAATGATTTGCAGATTGCCTTCATCATCCAGTAAAATCAGATTTCCCGATGAAGCGGCCAGTAACTTACCCGCGAACATGCCCTGCTCGGGGTGAACCAGCCACACCTGCTGATCGAGGGATTTATTCAGTACTTTATCCACATTAATTAAATCGTACTCGTAATTCTGTTCCAGAACGGCAAAGGATTTTCGCTTGCTCTCAATAAGTACCGAAGGTGTAATAATGCCGCTGGGGATGTCTTCAAGAAAAAAGTCCTGAATCCCTTCTTTCAGTTCCAGTTGCCGCAGTTCTTTGACCAATCCGAGATTGGCATTGGAAACCGTAATGGTTACATTTTCCTGCGCGGAAGCTGCCATGAAGCAGCACATAAGCACTATAAAAATGTTTTTACTTAAATTTTTCA
This sequence comes from uncultured Calditrichaceae bacterium, assembly GCA_964467525.1. Classification (GTDB taxonomy): domain Bacteria; phylum Calditrichota; class Calditrichia; order Calditrichales; family Calditrichaceae; genus CAYXRA01. The sequence continues at coordinate 18,369 of CAYXRA010000038.1, read as the reverse complement.
TAATTATCACTCACTTTTTGCAGGTTTTCCTGTATATTTTTGAGTTTATTTCGTTCGGTCCCGACTACTTTTTCCGGTGCTTTTTCAACAAAGTTTTTATTTTGCAGTTTGGCCAGAACGCTTTTTTCCAATCCCTGTAAACGATTTATTTCTTTTTCCAGGCGTTGTTTTTCTTTTTCGCGGTCGATTAAATCGGCCATGGGGATAAAAAACTCAACCTGTTTAACGACGATAGTTGCCGCATCTGATTTATTAAAATGATCGGGAATGGCGGCAATACTTTCCACTTTGGCCAGCGCCCTGAAATGCTGATATTGTTCCCGGATAAATTTGATCCGCTCCGCATCGGCCTTGACCAGCAGCTTAACCGGTTTGGCCGGTGGTACATTCATTTCCGCCCTGATGTTCCGGATGCCGCTGATCGTTTCGCGCAGAAAATCAATTTCTGATTCGGCTTCATCATCAATGCGGCTCTGCTCGATTACCGGCCAGTCTGAAACAACGATACTTTCCTCGTCATCTGCTTTAAAGTTTTGCCAGATTTCTTCCGTAATGAAGGGCATATAGGGATGGAGCAATTCCATGCTGCCTTTCATTACAAACGCCGCCACCGCCAGGGCGGTTTTCCGGTCTGTTTCCTTCTCCGGCTGATACAATCGCTGTTTTATCATTTCCAGGTACCAGTCACAGTAGTCGTGCCAGAAAAAATGATAAATCGCATTCAGCGAATCGTTGACGCGGTAATTCCCGATATTCCTCGAAACCTCTTTAATGGTTTTATTGAAGCGACTCATAATCCAGCGATCTTCCAGGGTGAGATTTTTCTCATAGGGACTAAAATCGGTTGTTGTATCATCCGGATTCAAATGCAGAAAGCGAAAGGCATTCCAGATTTTGTTCGAAAAATTGCGTCCCATCTCAAAATTTTTGGGACTCAGATTGATGTCCTGGCCTTCGGCGCTAAGCATCACCAGCGTAAAACGAACCGCATCCGCGCTGTAATTATCAATCATTTCCAGGGGGTCGATGCCGTTGCCCAGCGATTTGGACATCTTGCGTCCGATTTCATCGCGAATCAGACCGTTAAACAAAACATCGCGGAACGGGACCGCGTTCATAAATTCCAATCCGGCCATAATCATCCGCGCCACCCAGAAAAAGATAATATCGGCGGCAGTGACCAGCAGCGTCGTGGGATAGAAGTATTTCAGATCATCGGTTTTCTCCGGCCAGCCAAGGGTTGAGAATGGCCACAGCCATGATGAAAACCAGGTGTCGAGCACATCTTCTTCCTGCTTAAATGCCTGATGGCTGCATGCCGGGCATTTTTCCGGGCGTGACCGCGCAACAACCATTTCGCCGCAGGCCTGGCAGTAGTAAACCGGAATCCGGTGTCCCCACCACAATTGCCTTGAAATACACCAGTCGCGGGTATTCTCCATCCAGTGCTTGTAGGTTTTAAACCAGCGTTCGTGCGGATGAAATTTAATTTCACCCTCTTCCACCACTTTGAGCGCCCGGTCAGCAAGCGGTTTTACTTTGACAAACCACTGTTCTGAAAGGTAAGGTTCGACCACGGTATTACAGCGATGACAATGCCCGATACTATGATGATGGCTCTCCGTTTTGTCAAGCAAATCAAGTTTCATCAAATCCTGTACGATCTGATTACGGGCAGTGAATCGGTCGTGACCGGCATATTTTCCGGCCTGTTCGCTCATCGTACCGTCGGTTTGCATCACATTAACCTGCGGCAGATTGTGGCGCAGTCCCATCATAAAATCATTGGGATCGTGGGCCGGGGTCACTTTAACACAGCCGCTGCCGAATTCCGGATCTACAAATTCATCTTCAATAACCGGAATTTCCCTTTCCATTAAAGGAAGGATCAGCGTTTTGCCGATCAGATCGCGGTAACGGTCGTCTTCGGGATTTACCGCAACGGCGGTATCGCCCAGCATGGTTTCGGGACGGGTTGTGGCAACGGTTACATGGCGGTCTTCTCCTTTAACGGGGTATTTAATATGCCAGAGATGGCCATGCGATTCCTTGTGTTCCACTTCTTCGTCGGAAAGCGCCGTTGAACAGCGCGGACACCAGTTAATGATATATTTACCCTTATAAATTAAACCCTTTTCATAAAGCCTTATAAATACCTCTTTTACGGCATTGGACAGGCCTTCATCCATCGTAAAGCGTTCGCGGTCCCAGTCGCAGGATGAACCCAGTTTTTTCAACTGATGGATAATACGCGAGCCGTACTGTTTTTTCCATTCCCAGACCCGTTCGACAAATTTTCCGCGTCCCAGTTCATGGCGGCTGGTGCCTTCTTTGGCCAGTTGACGTTCCACAACATTCTGGGTGGCAATGCCGGCATGATCGGTTCCCGGCAGCCACAGGGTTACCATGCCCTTCTTGCGATGATAGCGGATAAAAATATCCTGCAATGTATTGTTAAACGCATGACCCATATGCAGCACCGCGGTAACATTGGGCGGCGGGATCACAATGACATAAGGCGCTCTGCTTTCATCGATTTCAGCGTGAAAGTATTTCCTCTCTAACCAGACCTGGTACCATCTATCTTCAACCGCTTTAGGTTCGTACGTTTTAGCGATATCTTTCTGCATGCGTTCGGCTCCCCGCTTTTTTCAGTATGCGTTGTGCTAACTTATTGATAATTAAGTGTTGAATATAAAGAATTTTAACGGAAATTTCATATAAAAGATCGCAGATCCGGAGGGAAACGGAAAGGGAATCCCGGAACAATAAAATACCGGATTATGCTTGTATAAAAAAGAATCGCTTTAAATATTACGCGGAATGTGGATTGAAAATACGCTGCCCTTGCCCGCCTTGCTATCCACCTCAACATGACCGCCGTGGACATTGGCAATATGTTTAACGATAGCCAGACCGAGTCCGGTGCCGCCCATCTTGCGGCTTCTGGCTTTATCAACCCGGTAGAACCGTTCAAAGATGCGCGAAAGATGTTCATTGGCAATACCAATTCCCTGATCGCGGACACTGACCACAAATTCTTCCGGTTTCTCTTCACAGTTAATGCTCACCGTTGTATTTTCCGGGCTGTATTTAATTGAATTTTCGATCAGGTTTACCAGGGCCTGTTCGAACAGCGGCGCATTCATCCGCCAGCGCACGTCATCGGGACAGTCCACTTCGATGGTAATGTTTTTGCTTTTTGCCGTCGGCTGACAAACCTGAATAGCCCCTTTGATCACCTTTCTGACTTTTTTATTATCAAAGCTTATCGTGGACTGTGCTTCATCGCCTTCGAGACTGGCCAGGGAAAGCAGGTCTTCGATGATCGAATTCAGCCGGTTCGACTGTTTGCGGATAATGTTAAGAAAACGCTTCGCGGTGTCCGGTTCCTGAATCGCGCCGTCATGCAGGGCTTCCACAAAGCCCTTAATCGATGTCAGCGGCGTTCTTATTTCGTGGGATACATTGGCTACAAAATCCCTGCGCACTTCCTCTAACCGGCGCATCCTTGTTACATCGTTCAATACCAGCAGGGCGCCTTTTGTAATGCCGTCCTCATTCAGCAATTTGGTACCGTGAACCTGAAGGTAACGGGATCCACTGTTTTTATAGACGAATTCGTCTTCGACCATTTCATCGCTGTGCAGGGTTCTGGTAATAATTTTCAGAAGATGATTATTTTTGATCACATCCTTCACATGCACCCCGGGCGCGCCATTTGAATTCAGATTCAGCAATTGATTTGTCGCTTTATTGAGAATTAAAATTCTTTCGTTATAATCAACAGCGATAATTCCCTCGGCCATACTCTGCAGTACCGCCTGATTTTCGCTTTTCTGGCGATCGATGGTTCTGATTTTCTCGTTGATCTGACCGGCCATTTGGTTCAGGGCGTCGGTCAGCTTGCGCAACTCATTCGATGAAGTAGCGGAGACGCGGAAATCGAGTTCGCCGCGGGCAAAGCGTTCGACGCCGGTTATCATCCGTTCCAGCGGCGCGCTGATACGACGGGAAATAATGAGCCCGATAATGGCGGTAAGCACGGCAATGATAATTCCCGCGACACTGATCTGTCTCTGAATTGAAGCCAGTGTATCATCGATGGCGCTTACCGGCATTGCAGCACGGATATAAGCTTGCAGATTATTACCATCGGCTTTGAGTGGTATGGCCACATACATCAGGTTTTTGGAAACCGTGTCGCTGAAGCGCAGCGAAGAACCGATACCCTGCCGCCGGGCCTCCAGCACTTCCGGACGGGTTCTGTGATTATCCATCTTTGCCGGATCTTTGCGATTATCGGCAATAACCAGACCATCGGGTAATATGATAGTAATCCTGATATCGGAAACCGCGCTGACCCGCTTCACATGATTGCGCACCTCAGTATAGCGCTGTTCAATAATTTCATCAGTAAACTCAACAGAGATGATGCGCGCCTGCGCCTCCAGTTTTTCTCTGGTCTCGTTCAGATAAAACCCGCGCACAAGACTTGTAAAGTACCAGGTAATCGCAATAACCGCCAGAACCGTTACGAGCAGAAATGAAATATAGATCTGCCAGAACAATCCTCTGAATCTCATGGCTTTTCCTTAAATCTGTATCCGACGCCGCGGACCGTTTCAATGTATTTGCCGGCGCTGCCCAGTTTTTTACGTAATCCGACAATCTGGACGTCCACCGCCCGTTCCGTTACCGGGTAATCTTCGCCGCGCAGGGCATCGACAATCTGGTAGCGGGTAAAAACCCAGCCGGGACGCTGCGCCAAAAAATGGAGCAGACTGAATTCGGTATACGTTAAGCTCACAGGCTCATCTTCTACAATCACTTCATGACGTCCGGGATGAATCATCAGGTTGTGGACTTTGATAATCTCGGAATTATCCACGTGTTTTTGGCCCTGGCGACGCAGCACAGCTTTTACCCGCGCCACAAGCACTTTTGGACTGAAGGGTTTCGGTATGTAATCATCAGCGCCTAATTCCAATCCGCTAATGATATCCGCTTCCTCACCTTTCGCCGTCAGCATAATCACCGGCACAGACGATAAATTGGGATCTTTTTTCAATATCCGGCAGACATCAAGTCCGTCGACGCCCGGCAGCATAAGATCGAGCAGGATAAGATCGGGTACGTTCTGCCGTAATTTCTGTAAAATTTCCTCGCCGGAGCTAAACCGGTGCACATCAAAGCCGTCTTTTTTGAGCACATACTCAACCAGATCGAGAATATCCTCTTCATCGTCCACTACAAATATTTTACCTTTTGCCATTGTATTCTTCCTGCAATAAATATTTAACTTATCCGCGGCATTTCCTTAACGGATGCCTGTATTGACCAATTAATCAATTTATCGGGCATTGTTAAGATTATATTAATTTTTTGTTAAATATTAATTAGCGGTTAAAACATTTACTGCAAAGGCCGGATTGGAGAGCGATTATTTATTCTTTTCTTTATAACCGGACAGTAAAAGATTTAAGGCTTCCCGAACCATTGATTTAAGCGGCATCCCGTTTTCCGGATCATAGGAAACGACAGCATCATATGGTTGATCTTCAGCACTACCGGTATTTTCCTTAGTTCCTTTTCTTTCGCTGATCAGAAATAGTGGCGTTTCATATCGCTTTTTGTAACTTTCAGCAATATCTTTTAAATCGTCTTCACGCTGTGCAGTTAAAAGACAAGCCGGTGCTTTAGGTATCAGCAGATCCCAGATATGCAGATTATCCCCACGATCGTTTGCGGTCAGAAAATATAAATAAATGCTTTCGGAATCAGAAACCTGCATTTCGTAATGCATAAATCCGCTGTAACGTTTGGCAGTATTGTTAAACAGTTTTTCTATTGTTTCAGTGCTATCGACTAAGACCGGGATTTCAATGATATCTTTCATTCCGATGCTCCGAGTGCTTGTGCAAATTGTTTTAACCGCGCCTCATTTGAGAAAAGACAGGGTTTCTTGTTCACCTGGACTTTAATTTCTTCATCAAGAATTTCATCTTTGCTTTTTACTGCAGGCGCTGCTTCCGGAACGTATTTTTCTTCTCTGGAAAATATTCTTTTCAGCAGTTTTTGTAAACCCGATTTCTGTTCCGATTGCTTTTTTTGACCAACACGCTCCCGGTATGCTTTCTCAGTAAGCAACCATTTATCGTTCAGCCAGGCATCAATTTTTTTAAGGACGTTGTTGGTATTGCCGGTATATTCATCCAAAAACTGTCTTATATTTTTTCCATGCTTGAATTTCAACAAATTGTTGCGGTCTTTGGGCGCCATTTCTTCATAATCCAGGCCCGGCGCCGCATACAGCAGGTTATCCCCGGCGGGGAGTTTCTTTAACAAATTATCCTGCATATCAATAAAATTCAGACAATCGAGTATCACCTGCTGATTATCAAGTACAATGCGCTGATGATGTTTTACACGGTCGTATTTTACGCTGAAATTACCGTTGCGCCATGTGGCCATAATTTTAATCGATTCCATGGGATCGCGGTTCTCGTAATTGGCGTTAACCACCAGTCCCTTGTTGAATTCAATTTCACCTTTACGGGCGCCATTTTGCAAACGGATAATGCCATTTTTCCTGCTGTCCTCAAAGGTCTGGATCAGATCGATCACAGTAAAATCTGCCAGGCTGCCTTCGATATTCTTTTCATCACGCACTTTAACCCCGCCATCCCTGAGGATTATGGCTTTCAGAATGTATTCCATTTCTCTGCGATTTAAGGGTAACTGTATTAAATCCGCGGCGCCTGTCTGCCATATCATTTCTCTGTAATCCCAGGATAAATTTCCGGTAAAACACAGATAGGGAATGTCCGGTTCAAGCGCATGATATTTTTGAAGCCACTGAAGAATGGTTTCCGCATCACGGCTGATAAAGAAGACAAAACAGGGCTTTTCCGATTCAATGATTTTCAATGCCTGTTCGATTTCCGCAGCCCATGAGAAGTGGATCGGCAGATGGGTAAAATTCAAAAAAAACAGATTAAAATCCTGTTTCCGTTCACCAATAATTAAAACATCTTTCATAGGCTTGTCTCTTTCGGATTCGGAATTTTTTCCGTTTTTATGATCGGTCGGATTGAGAGCAGCATATCCTTGACACTTTCAGCATCGTTGCAGTCACAGGCAACCCAGTTGATTGAAAAAGGGGAAGGAAATTTTGACTTCATTTTGTCCAGTTCCTCTTTCGAACCGATGTCCATAGCGGCCACGACACCGGGCAGGGGAAGCAGACCATTCAGTTGATTGATGAAATAATTATTATATTCAAATTGATCTTCGTTTTTGCTTTCCAGTAAAACAATGTAGCCGTTTAATCCGTCGGAGATATTTTCAAGCGTATCCAGTACTTTTTGATTCATACCGGATCCAAAAAGCAGTAACCCGAATGCTTCAGTAAGCTGCGCTTTTGCAACGTACAGATCTCTATCGTTCCGGATTGATTTTTTGCTGCCGACAATCAGCCGGATAAGTGTTTTACTTTTATCCGGATCGGGACTGAGGGTTAGTAGTTTTCCTGTCTCTTTACCTGAAATTGCCAGATTATGCTTCAGGTCCTTAATCTCGCTATCATCAAATGAAATTGACTTCCGGATAGTCTCAGGAGCAGCTTCTTCGAGCGCGCTGTCCATATCAGATGATTTGCGGGGTTCGTTGATGTTCAGGAAATTATAGTTTTGCAACCAGACAAGTTTCTCGGCTGTTTCAAGATTGGAATAGTAGGGATTTTCCAGTAATTCTTCCACGGGACGCGGCGTTTGAAGGTATTCAATAAATTCTTTATTGATATCCGGGCCGGAATAAGCCAGATCACCAATATTACGTATCCGAATAACACTGAGCAGGGGGCCGAGCTGATTGATATTTTCTATGAATTTTTCGCGATAACTTTCAGCCTGGATCATCAGTCCGATGTTACTCAATTTTATCTTATTCATGGGATTCTGGCTTTGCGTAGCGGTAAAAGTAAACTGACCCTTTTTCCAGAAAAGCATATGAAGTACCGCGGCTTCACCGGTGAAAAATCCAACCTGTGCATCGTCAATATTGCCATTATGAAATACAAATTTACCGCTGTTATTTGTGGTAACAATTTTCAGGATACCCGTCCTTTTTTCCCGGCCCAGCGTGTTGATCAGTGTGGTCAGCGGTACGTCTTCGATTTTTCCCCGGGAATAAATTTTTGCGGGACGTTTTTCCTTAAACGAAGACTTGTAAAACCAGCGGATACTGAAGTAAATTTCTTCGAGTGAATTCGAGGTATCATAAACCCGACTGGCGCCCAGTTCATAGAACGCCATGCGTCGAACGGCATTTTCAGGCGCTTCATAGACAATCGCCGTGTGCTCCCCCAGCATTTTGAAAAAGTTAATGACCTGTGCTCGTTCGGCGTCAACAATTGATTTGTAATCTATCAGCAAAAATAGCTGCTGCGCTTCTTTTAATAGATTGAGCAAATCATCCAGGTTGGCCATAAATTGAATTTCGATCCCATCCTGCGCAAAAAAATGCTCGAATAACTCGGCATGACTGGGATCGCTGTCCAGAATGCGCACTTTTATTTCAGACATACATGTTCCTTTAAGGCCTTATTAAATAAATATTTGACAATTTAGCGGTTAAGGTAAATTATGTCAAGAATTACCCGACGAAAGCGTCCAAAATTCGGTAAAGCGCCACCCCATAAGCCACGGAAACATTGAGCGACTGTTTCAATCCGAACATTGGTAAGTCGATAGCATAATCAACATGTGCAATGATAGATCGGGATACGCCGTCCACTTCATTGCCTACCACAAGACAAATAGGAAAATGATAATCGGCTTTACAGTAATTTATGCTTGCAGTGGTGTGTTCCAGGGCAACGATTGCAGCCCCCTGTGATTTGAGTTCTTTAATAACAGCCAGAGGATCTTTTACATATTCCCAGGGCACGCTGTCCGTGGAACCGAGGGCGGTTTTCTCAATATCCTGGCGCGGGGGATATGCCGTATAACCGCAAAGATACAATTTGCTTATCCTGGCCCCGTCGCTGCTGCGAAAGATACTGCCCACATTATGAACGCTGCGAATATTTTCAATAACCGCATAGATGGGAAATCGCTCCAGTTTCTTCAGTTCGCCCAGGGTCGGACGACGGCTGAAAATTTCATCATAACTTAATTTTCTGGGTTTGAGATGATTTTTGCTGTTTTCTTCAGTCAATTTTGATCGGACCTCAGTTTTATAATTTTATCCCTTTGCCGCTTTTAACTGTGTCGTATTTATTTTCTTGTCAGTTTTACAACCGTCTCGATATGATAGGTTTGGGGAAACATATCAACCGGCTGAACCTTTTCTATCCTGTACTTTTCTTTCAGAATGGCCAGATCTCTGGCCAGAGTTGTCGGATTGCACGACACATAGACTACCCGTTTCGGATTGATTTGATTAATGAACCGTACCACTTTTTCGTGCATGCCGGCGCGCGGCGGATCGGCGACCAGCACATCGGGCAGGGGCTGCACTTCCCTGAGCTTATGCAACAGATCACCGGACACGAAACGGACATTTTTCACATCATGGTCGCGGACATTTTGAAGAGCGTCGGCTACGGCGGCATCCACCAGCTCCAATCCGATAACCTCCTTCGCCCGTTGTGCCAGAAACATACTTATTGTGCCGGTACCGGAATAAAGGTCCCAGACAATTTCATTACCCTGCAAACCGGCCATTCCCATGATTTGATCATACAATTTTTCCGCCTGAACGGTGTTTGTCTGAAAAAAAGAATTGGCTGAAATATTGAAATCAAATGATCCCAGTTTTTCTTTTATGAGGGCCTTTCCCGCCAAAAGATATTCTTTTTCTCCCGCTGCAATCTGAGCGCGTCTTGTATTGATGTTATTTACGACGCTTTTAACCTGCGGATAATCCGTCATCAGTTTGTCAGCCAGGGGCTGTAAACTTTTTACATCTTCATAGCCGGTTACAATATTCACCATAATTTCATGATTAAAACTGCTTTCGCGAATTACCAGGAAGCGTAAAAATCCTTCATGTGATTTAAGACCGTAGGGCTTCAGGCCGTGTTCGCGGGCATAAAGATTAACAGTTTGCAGGATGGCATTGGCCGTATCCGATTGCAGCAAACAGCGATCGATTTGCAGTATTTTGTCAAATGTTCCGGGGATGTGCAGACCAAGGGCAAAATCTTTACTTATATCTTCGACACCCAGTTCATCGGGCAGCAACCAGCGCCGGTCGGAAAATGAGAATTCCATTTTATTGCGATAGGCAAAAATATTATCTGAGGGCAGCACTGTTTCAACAGCCGGGTCCGGTATGCCGGCAATATGCCGCAACGATTCGGAAACAATTTGTCTTTTGTAATCCAGCTGATTTTCATAAGCCATGTTCTGCCAGGTGCAGCCGCCGCACCATTCGAAATAGGAGCAGGGCGCGGAGAGCCGCAGCGGGCTTTTTTCGACAATTGAGATCAGACGGGCTTCCGCAAAATTTTGCTTTCTTTTTGTTATTCTGGCAATGACGCGGTCACCGGGCAGGGTATCTTTTATGAAAATTACATAATTGTCAACTTTTGCCACACCGGCCCCGCCAAATGCCAGCTTATCGATATTAAATTCGTATTCTTTTTTTCGTTTTACAGGATATTTCTTTTCAGTCATTTTAATTGTCTCACCACCTTGCGCACACTGCTGCCAATATCAGGATCGGAAAACATGGACAGTCCCCTTTTTGCCGCTTCGTTGATCACCTGGGTAAATGTACGTAATTTTCTGTATTGTGCATATTCTTCCGCAGCGGCATGCAGCGGAAATATGGTTTTATTGGTTAAGAGCGGGTCGATATCTTCTGTGATCAGTCCCTGCCGGACTGCCTCATTAAACGCTCCGGTTCCCGGAATTGGAGAAAATGAAGCCAGGCGCACCTGCACACCGAGATTATGCACGAAAAGAATACTGGCAATCACTTCATCCAGCAGCTGACCGGGTAGCCCCATCATCAGATAAGCTTCGAGCTCTGCAGGCCGGTAACCTGCGGATACGAGATGACGGACTGCCTCGATCATATCCTGATTACTGACCTTCGCATTCATATCTTCTCGACGGGCTTCATTTGAAGTTTCGAAGCTGAGGCGAATTGTTTTAAAATGCGTTTCATGCATAAGTGCAGCCAGTTCCCGGTCGATAAATCCGGCAAACAAACCATTCGGCGTGTGGAACCGCAGCGATAACTTTGAAGACAGGATTTTTTCTAAAATGTTTTTGATATGTTTATCGCGGGCAATGAACAGCGCATCATCGTAAAAAGCGAAATCACGCAGTCTGAATTGTTGATAATGCGTGTTTAACTCATCAAGCACTGCATCGGGAGAGCGCTGCTGGAATCGCGGCGCAATTTGCTGCTGTGCGCAAAATGTACAGTTAAAGGGACAACCCCGGCTTGTCATGATCAGCAGGTAATCGGGTTGATTAATCAGGTCGAAAGCGGGATACGGATACTGATCGGGATTTTTCGGGATGGTAGCCGGATCGATAGAAATATCAAAGATAGCGGCTAAAAGTTCAAGTGTCTGCAGTTCGCCCGGACCGGTAACGATATAATCCGGGTTAACAACTTCTCTGGCGTGCCCGGGTAAAAGCGATGCATAAATGCCCCCCAGAATCACTGGCGTCACCGGCAGATACTTCCTTACAATCTCGACAACCTTTTGAACACCCGGATACCAGTAGGTCATCGAAGAGGTTAGCAATACCGCATCGGCATCCCGATGATTAAGCAACTGTTCGATGAAAACTTCAGTATCGATTCCGTAGCGTGCGTATTGTCTGGGAATGTGGGCAAGCAAATCCGGTTTTTCGATAATCTTTCGTTTGAAGTTTCCGGCGCCATATTTCCCTGAATTACTCTTACCCCATTTCCTGCGGTCATCTGAATATTTACCAAGACAGTCGATATAACGTACCTGAAAATCATATTGCCTCAGGAATGACGCCAGGTATAATAGTCCCAGCGGTTTGCTCCACAAATCATAAGCCGTAAAATCATATATCCAGGGATTGATCAGCAGCAGCTTTATTTTGTCTGATTTCATGAACCGGTTTTAGTTTTAATTAACACAATCAAAAAAAAATCCTTCAAAAGTTTGAAGGATTGATAACACATGCAAATATATTTTTTAGCTTGCCCTGTGATTCCTTATGGATGACTTTCATCAGGCACTGTGAAAATTTTTTTTTTAAGATGCGTTATGCATCAGGCCCGCAAGCTAAGCCAGTGCACTGGATTCCTCGGCTATGTTGTCACCATTTTTTTCCGATTTCTGTTTTCGTTTCGGCCGGCGCACCTTTGTTTTTTCCAGCTCGGCTTTTGAGAGGCGGTCTTCGTAAGTCTGATAATCCTGGTCATCAATTTTATAGCGATTCATAATATCAACCCAATGATCCAGCTCCGCTTTCGCGAAACGAATGGTACCTTTTTCCGAATCGAAATAGGAGGGCAATTCATCATTAAATGCACGTCTGGTTAAATCGAATGGGCGGTCAAACCCCAGATACCGGGCTGCGGTTGCCGCATTCCACATGCTCTCTTCCAGTTCGCCATAGCCGGGCAATTTGTATTCCCAGTTCTTTTTAAGCTTTCCTTTCAGCCATTCCGGTTCCTGCTTGTATATCCGATCCAGCAATTGTCTGTACCCTTTTTCACGCTTATATGCCAGTTGAGCCCTGCCAAACAAAAAGATGAGTGATTCTGAAAATTGTTCTTCGATACTCTCGTAAATTTCATCGGCCTTATCATATTCTTCCAGATGAATATATGCCCGGGCAAGTGCATTTAAACTTTCAGGCGTATTTTCCTGTTCAGCGTAAACACGGAGATATTGCAGCGCTTCTTTATATCTGCCCAAATTGGAAAGCGCTTCCGCAATTTGCTTGTTTGCAACAACATCATCGGGTCGCAGGGATAACGCCAGACTAAAATCATCGATTGCATTGGTCCACAGGTCTCCGTTCATCTTGTTAATGCCTCTGTTCAGATGAACATAAAACTTCACCCGGTCTTCCAGTGGTTCAAACTCAAAATCGTTATAATAGAAATCGAGGCTCCTTGTGGATATCATCCTCGAGCGGCCGCGCGATTTTTTATTATGATTGAACTCTTTTAAAATTTTTGTGAAAAAAATGGAAAGTTTACGTTTGATTTCCGATTCATTAATAGAGATGATGTTATTATAGCCAATGGATACAATCTCTGCTTCATCATCCGACAGGTCGTTAGTTTTTAATTCATAAACGGCCTCTTTGGCCCGATGGAATAAATGGCTTAAAAATTCATTCACCAGATTCGACGGCGCACCCAGGCGCATATCAATGTGATTACGCTGGTAGCCGCCGTCATAACAGAATGAATAATTTAATGTTATCCTGCCATCACCGTACGACCACTTTTTCAAGTAAGTCGATAATAAATAAAGATTAATGGGTTCCATTTTGCACTCCTCATACTGATCCGGTCCATTCTACTCAATCCAACAAATATTAAATTAAAAGCACAATTAACAATACTGTTAAATGTGTAACCTCAAAGTCAGAATCTTTTATTAAGATAAAAATCTTTTGCGATATTACTTGAAGGTATTGTTAATGTTGAGAATACAACCAATTTCAACACAACTTTTGCTTAATATATGTATCAAAAATATCACAGTCAAGCCGATTCTAATAATTATTTAATTTCTCTAATGATCAGAAAAACCAGATTTTCGCGTCTAGCCGTCCCGGTTCCGGTTCGAACACAATAACATGTTTAAAACCTGTATTGCAACTCTGCCGAAAAAAGCGAACTTCTGGTATTATTCTCGTCCGTATCGACATCCTGATCATTATCATAGGCACCGAATACATTCAAACTGAACTTATCGATGAGAGGTAACTGAATCATCACGAAAAGATTAAATATGTTTCTATTCGAATAAATCGTTAAAGCGCTCTCATTTTGGGCGTCCGGATATCTTCTCCAGAGGTAAGAGCTGTTTATGGTTACGAAAAATGCATTTCTGTTATAATAGTCGAATCCAACAGAGACGCCGTTACCTAAAAAATTCTGTTCTTCAATGTACGCGGCGGAGGCTTCACTGAATACATCGTGTTTCTTGTATTCAAAAACATAACCGCCTTCAAGGCTGATATTGTCACCAATCCGCTTATTTAATGCAGAGTGGATTGAATGATAATGATAGTCCGGTTCTTGTTCTGTTTTCAAATTATACTTTTTATACTTTATATTGTAATGGAGGTTCCAGGATATTCCTGAAGACAAACGGAATATATTTTCAAGATTTAAATCCAAAATCCGGGATTTATTACTGAAAACCGAATCAGATAAGACATAAGCGAAGGTTTTATATGCATAATACGTTTGAACATTATTCCTTATGAAAGATGCGGGATTGAATTCGCCATATAATAAGGCACGCTGTTCAAAATAGTCGTTGTGTTGCGTATCCCTACTTTCGTTTAGATCCGCTTCGTAAGCAATTTTTAAGTAATGATTGTAAAAGTCATTGTTAATCAGATTAATGTCGAATTGATCTCTTATAAAATCGGGCGTGGTGACCGTGGCGTTCTCATAATTTTTAAATCTGAAGTAATTATTAACCTGCACCTGCCAATTTTTAGCGGCAGACCACCAAAGCGCCTGTCGTCCATGTGGCTCAAGATAGCTGAGATTTGTATAGAGTGTATTTTTATCATAAACCAATCCTGTATTCGCCTTCAAATAAAGATTATTTTTATTGATGCTTACTGAAAGATCCGCTGAACTTGTAAAATTTGCTTTATCGTAGCGGATGTCCGTCTCAATTGAAATATAACGGTTTGTTTTATCGAGTAAATATTTTGAATAGGTCAGCCCGACAAAGGGTTTTTGAATTTCATCAACAAGTATGCTGTCGTTTTGCAAATATCCGATTTCGAACTCGTGGTAATTATAATCGATACCTGTTTTAAAGACCAGGTCATAAGTTTTTTTTGAGGCGGGCAAGGTAACATTTACAGGCTGTGCGGTTTTTGAATTTTCGTTGATTTGAGCCAGAAATTGTTCCAAAAAAACAACGGCTATTTCATGCGCGCCCAGTTCTGCATAGTAATCCGCCGAATCAATAAGCGCAGCATTAACCGGCCCGGGTTGCTGGTATTTTTGATAAATTCCTGCTTCGACGCGCAGGATTTCAAAATCATCCTTTGCGGTGATCTGGGCAGATAAATATACAAAGGGGTAAAACAGGCATAACCATATTATCAGCGAAAACAGCTTTAAAATCTTCATAAATTGCAGGAAATATCAGTTTACGGCTTCCTTCAGTAAAACATTCACCTGATTTTGCAGGATATTCAGTATTTCACCGGCTACGGCCAATTTGTTATTATTCAGGTTCTCTTCCGCCTTTGCTTGCAACTCTTCCAAAACCGGGACCATGGTTTGTATTTGCTGGTTATTCTTCTCTTTCAGTCTTTCGAGTAATGCATCCAATCGATTGTTCCATTGTATAAGCTGATCTCTGTCTTTATAGGCGGTTTCAGTAATATTTCGCAGCGATTCGATGCGATTAACCAGGCGGATTGTTAGCTGAAGCCTGCGAAATGCAATCATGGTATTCCCCTGAGAGAGCGCCAGCCTGGCACTGCGTATCAGATTTTCTGTCTCCTTTTGAAAGTATTGCAGTGTTTCATTATCAGCGATGTTAATATTTTCTTTTTGCAATCGAATCAGATTTTCGATTTCGCCAATCCGCCGGGAAATACGTTCCTGATCAACATCGGGCTGCGGTGATGCGAATTGCATGGCACTGGTGGCCATACGCTGGGCTAAAAAGATTTTATTTTGTGCCGCCTTAAAATCATTCTGCTGAAAATCGTTTTTCGCTCCCCGGTAGTACGTTATTGCTTTATTCAACAAATTAACCGCCCGGTTATTATTTACCCCGGCTAAGTTTGATTCAATACCGTCGATATAAAGCCGGAGTGAATTCAAATTGGCATGTATGGATTCTTTCCTGCCTGTCGCCGTATTTTGACTCAGATCGATTGCCCGGTAGAGCAACCGTTCACACATTTGTAATTGTAAAAATGCCTGCTGTAATTCCCCTTTTTCGTAAAGGTCTTTTGATTTTCTTAAAAATATCTGCGCTTTTGACACAAGCGTTTTTGCTTCGGAATCGTCGTGAATGCTCTGATTAATATCATCAAAAAAATTCTCAATATTTCTGAATTGCGTTTCAAAATCTACTTCCCCGCCGGCGCCCTTTTGTGTAGTTCGGGTCAGATTAATCGCTTTATTGGCAAAATATACCGCAATCCGGTAGAATTCCTGTCCCCGGATATAACGCCCGCCGTCGTAAGCCTGATGGGCGCGCTGGCGATAAGCATTAGCTTTCGTCAGCATATACCGGGCATCCGTATTATTTGATTTTTGGACAACCAGTTCCGCCCGGTGCATAAGCTGGTCCAGCTCCCCGGATAATCTGGCGGCGGGTTTAAACAAGAGGATTTTTTCGGCGCGATTAATAAGTTTTAAGGCTTCCGCAAATTTTTGCCGGGCACGAAATATTTTTCTGTTTTTTAAAAATTCTTTGGCATTTTCATAATTATCCCTGGCTTGATTGATGATATTTATTGCATTCTGATTATTATATTTTTCGGCCAGCCGCTCAACTTTTATAATCCTGTTGTTCAACTGCTCAAGCTTGTTTTCCAATCCATCCATTTGTTGAGCACCCGCCCAGGAAAACATCGCCAGAGTTAACAAAATTATTTTACAACTTAATTTTTTCATTTTTTAAACTGTGCATTAACAAAATATTAATCATACGCTTTTTTATTTTATTTTTCAAATAAATAAACAGGGCATGCGCCGTTTGCACACACCCCGTCTAATTTCAGTCACCTTCTGTGAACCCCTTAAAAGAAAGTAACCCGGTATGGTGTCGACCAGGTATTCGAAATATAAGGATAAGCCGCTTCGTCTTTTTCCATTACGGTTCCGTTGTCAATCACATCTATCACTGCATGATGGATCCCACGGAATTGTTTAACCGTCCATTTACCTTTGTAAACATTATAACCGGAAGCATCTTTTTCAACCCACCTGAACTCCGACCGGCCAAAATGTCCGCGCATGTTTCTGCCGAAGTGCAGGCGCACGATTTCCGTTGCCTCGGTTCCATCCGGATAAACCACCGGATTTGCCGTTGTATTCTCAACCTTCACGGTAATGTTAACGTCCGTAAACCGGGGATAGGTAAACAGATTGACGCCATCCTGAAAATATTCCAGAGGATTGGTAATGACAACCGAATCCTGTTCACTGGCATTGATTATGATTTCCTTAATCTCAACGCCGCTCTGCTCTGACATACCATTCAGCATGGATATCTTATCTATTTTCCAGTCCCGTCTCTCATTGCCCGTGGTGTCGATCTTCCGCAGATAAACAATCCGTTCGAGGTTGTGTTTCATGGTTTTTTCGTAACGATCGAAATTCAGGGTATCACCGTTTTTCTCAACTTTGCGAACCATAAAAATGCCTTCCAGACTCAGATAAATATAGGCGGTAGCCGTGGTATCGCTTTCCTTAACGATTTCTATGCTATGCTCTACGGGGCGTCTGCCGATCCTGCCAAAGCGGGTTTTCATCATCAGCGCCGGTTTTTCCATGGTTTCGCCGCCGCTAAGCCAGTTCGGATCATCCGTCATTATATTGTCTTCGTTGCCGTCATTGATGGCGTCAAAAAATAAACCTGTGGAATCTTCAAGTACAGACTGTATCGCGCTGATGTCTTCATCAACAGCGCCGTTTGAATCCATTGAGTTCTTTTCGCATGAAATGAGGGTGATAAAGGTTAAGGCCATTATGGCAATTAATATACGCTTCATAATAAAATCCTCCTGAAATAAAAGTTAACTGATTCTGAATTTTTCGGGCCCATTGAAAAATCCGGTGTTTAATTTGTTACCTGCCTGTAGTTAAGCATAGTTCGTGCCAAAAAATATTCCATATTTTTAATCTATTGTTATTTTTAAACTTAATCCATTCCATTTTTTTGCAATGATTGATATCTACATGAATTTAGTCGCTACTGGGTTACAGCGATTGTACGGCAACGTACAATGGTGCACCATATGGTACACGAATATGTTTTGCCGGAGAATTATATTTATATTATCTTCTCATTTTTTGAATTTACTGAAGTCGAAGGATACCCGCAGGATAGCAGAGGCACCAGACAAGTTTGCTGTGTTAGATTCTTACTTGCGAAATCTGAGCGTGTATCTCTGACTTTGCCAACTCCAA
>CAYXRA010000037.1:0-32370 GCA_964467525.1 uncultured Calditrichaceae bacterium | reverse complement strand
ATTTGGATTCGGCAAAGTCAGAGATACACGCTCAGATTTCGCAAGTAAGAATCTAATTGTATTTATTCAAATATTGACCTGTAGCTGGAAACGAAGTGTCCGGTTTATCATGGATTCCATAATACGGTTAGTCAGATCGGTATCCGTTACATAAAGATATCTCAGTTTCAGCCAAAGAGAAATCCGGTTCAGGGTAAACCACTTAATCATCACATACCAGCTGCGGCCCTCGCCGTAAAGCGCATAATTGGCAAAACTGCCCGGCAAATCGCGCTCATATTCATATATTCTCGAAGCGTATGAATCCGTTCGGAAAAAATTGAGACGGGTGCTTAATTGCAGCTTGTAGGGCAGTTGGCAGACCATATCCTGAAAAAAGAGCGTGCCGCTTTCATTTTCCGGATTCAAAAGGGTATGCTCCCATCTCAGGCGTAATTTGATTTGTTTTAAAGGTCTGAAGTCGGCCTGCAGGCGGAAGATATTTTGTTTGGCGGTGCGCCGTAATTCGCGCCCGTTTTCCGGCCGGACGAATGTATCTTTCTCTTTTTGGCGAACACGTCCGCTCAGGGCGATACCTTTTAATTTGTAGTTCAATTCAATCAGCCATTCGTTTTTTGATGCCGGCAGCGGATTAAAATAACTGCGCCAGGTATCCCTGTGAAAAACTTTATAGGCATAGAGTTTAACGCGCTTAAAAGGTTTTAGGGCAAGGGCCGCATAAAATCCCTCTTCGGCGCGCGGAAAGGGATTGGCGTCATCAAATATACGGCCGAAGGGCGCCTGATAATTTTTTGACAGTCGCCAGTAGTTGATCCCAAATTCGATATTTTCAAGATCGACGAACAAGGATTGATTGATACCGGGCCCGCCCTGATCCGATAACGCCAGCTCACCTTTTAAGCGGAGGCTGTATTCGTGAAAAGTGTAAAACAATCCGTACTGTGTCAGCCGGTTACCCGAAAAGTTAAAATATTGGCGGCGGAAAGCCTTTTCACCCAGCGTTTCCGCTGAAGATTGCAGTGATGGTGTGTAACGGGTCTGCGCAACAATAAGTCCGGCGGAGATGTTTTCAAGTGGATTTATAAGCGCTGAAAAACCATAAAGGTTTTCTTCTATTAAATCCTGCTTATTGATTTCGGATACGGTTCGGTGGTAGCCGTCATAATCCAGTCCGGTAATTGCACTGCCGCTTATCCGGGCATCACGGATATTTCGGGCATAAAACCCATGGAATTCAAGCGTATAAAAATTTTGAAGGGTTGTATAAGCACCGAAGTGGCCGGTATTTTCCGAACTGCTCAAACTGGCGAATCCGCCGTTACGATTGGTCTTAAAGGGTAATGTACTCAGGGCGCTTTTTCTTGAACCGAAGGCGCTGGAAAAAATCAATCCCTGGCCGAACTGCAGATAATAATTGCCCAAAATAAACTTATAATTATTACCTGTATATTCGCCGAAGCCTGTATAGAAATCGGTATATTTTTTTTCACCGATGTCCTTTTGAGTCACCGCCCCAAAGCGAAACCGGTTGCCGTACCGGTAATAGAGTTTGTTGTGATCATAAAGAGCGTTGCCGGCATATTTGCCGCTTTCAATGGCCGGTAGCTTTTCAATGGGATAGTAATTTCTATGGGCGATTACGACAGCATGCTTTTTTTCCGAATGCAACGTAACGATATCTTTTACAAGTAAATAAACCTCTCTGCCCAATACCCTGCGCAGTTGTGATTTGCTTGTAAATTTTCCGATCTTTTTGCGCAATTCAATAATGCTGTCCGCCTGTGCAGGCGTTATAAACGGAATGGCCGCGATTGCACTGCGTCCGGCGCGGTTAATATTAACCGGATTTTCATAGAGTTCGTTAATCTGTTCAATAAAGGCGTCATCATCTTCCGAGAGATCCGCCCATTTGGCGATCAGGCTGTCGGTTTGCGCATCTGCCGGGCTAACCAGAAGCAGGAAAATAAAAAAGAATAGCAGCGATGCTTTGCGTACGTTTCGTTTTTTCATGGAAAGTATCTATGTTAAATTTTGACTCAGTGTCAGAGTATAACCGACTAGCGTCTGCTCCGTAAATGTTAGAGCTGGGTCTGAAAAAAAGATTTTAATGCCGGTAGATCAGACTGCATAGCCTCTTCGAGCTTACCGCTGAAAATTGCTTTTCCTTCATCGAGATAAAGCACACGGTCGGCAATGCGTTTAATGCTGGATACCTCATGAGTTACAATCACCAGGGTCATATTGAGCTGATCTTTAAGGGAAAGAAGCAGTTTGTCCAGCGAAGCGGAGGTTACCGGATCCAGGCCGGCGCTGGGTTCATCGGCAAATAAAATTTGGGGATCGAGGGCAATCGCCCTGGCCAAAGCCGCCCGTTTACGCATACCGCCGGATAATTCCGAAGGCAAAAGGTTATAGGCGTGAGAAAGGCCGACAATATCCAGCTTCAGGCGAATAATCGGCTCTAGTAAATCGATAGTCAGGTTGGTGTGCTGCTCAAGGGGAATGGCGATATTTTCCCATAAAGGCAGTGAATTGAGCAGGGCGCCGTTCTGAAATAGCACCCCAACGTTTTGCATCAGAATACTATATTCGTTTTCATTGAGTGTAATTATTTCACGATCGAGGATTTTTACACGGCCTTTGCTCGGTTTCAACAGCCCAATCAGGTTTTTAAGCAGCGTCGTTTTGCCACAGCCGCTGGTACCAAGGATAACAAGCACTTCATTAGGATAAACCTCCAGCGACACGTCCTTCAGTATCGTAGTTTCACCGTATTGGCTGTATAAATTTTTCACTTCAATAATCGGCTGCATTGATTTATCCAAAATAAAAAAATAATCCAATGATACTATCGGCAACAATGACAAAGAAAATTGAAAACACCACCGATGCGGTGGTGGCTTTACCCACGCCTTCGGAACCGCCTTTTACCCGAAATCCAAAAAAAGTAGCGACGATAACTATGATATTTGCGAAACAGACACTTTTCAAAAGATAAATGAAAATTTCTTTATAACGCAGAACGTAAATAACTTCATTATAAAATGGAATAATGTCAACGTCGAGATATAAAACGCCAATCACCATGCCACCAATGATACCAATCAGGTTGGCGAAAGTGGTTAGCAGGGGCAGCGTTAGGGTAATTGCGTATAGTTTTGGGATCACGATATACGGTATCGGATCAATGCCCATCACCCGCAGGGCGTCGATTTCCTCAGTAACGGTCATCGCGGCAAATTCGGCGGCAATGGCCGAACCGGAACGTCCGGCAACCATTATAGCGGTAATCAGCGGACCCATTTCGCTCACCATGGCAATAGCCACAAGATCGGCAACATAGATGTTGGCCCCGAATTGCCTGAGCTGAATAGCAGACTGCAGTGCGAGTATAAATCCGATTAAAAAGGAGATCAATCCAATGATGGGGAGCGCGTTGACCCCAATTAGACCGCCCTGGTGAACGACTTCCCCTTTTCTTCTGAGGCCGGGCCTGAAGAGGGCCACAACGCCCCAGTATAGAAAATTTGATAATAATATTACGGTTTCGTTGAGTATCTGATAAAAGCGGACAAAATAGTCACCGACGGACTCAAAAAATCCCGTCGATTTTTTTTGTGTTTCCGCAGATTTTTTTGTGATTGTAAACAGTTCAAGTGTTTTTTGAACGGAATCTGAAAAGCCGGATAACTGCAATTGCTTATCGCTGTTTTCAGCGTGTTTTTTTAGTTGTTGCAGTACAATGACGCCGGCACTATCGATTTTTTTGAGATTGGAGCAATCAATATTAAAGGAAACGCCGCCATTGGTTTTATCCAGATTTTTTTTTAAATCCTTAAAAACCGCATCGGCATTGTTAAAAGTAAGTTCTTCGGGAAGCGTTATGTTTCTGCTTTCCATAACCCGTTCAGTTTACCTTTGCATATATTTTTTCAATAAAGATATCTGTTTGTTCAGCTAATATCCGAGAAATTTTAGCCGCAAATGTATTCATGCTGCTTGATTCTTTCAAAGGCAGCCGTTCATTGATGAAATGCCGCAACACCGTTTGATTGGTTTTGTAGTCAATGAGCTCCAGCTCCATCTGCAAATGGGCGTGATAATTGTTGTTTAGGGCGGTGCGCTCAATCTGATGAATGGTGCCCTCAATTTCATAATCCGTCTGAAACGGTGTACCGATTAAATTGCAATTTTTAAAGACATTTCGTTTTTTAAGATGCTTCCAGATAAAATACGGCACGGCATGGCTTGGGGGCTCAGCCCAGTTATGGTAATAATAGTAATGCAGTTCATTGCTCTGGGTCCGGATTGCAATACGGTTTAGATTATAGGCTTCCGCAACCTTGAAGTTATCGATGACAACATTATATGGTAACATTCTGTTCTGTGTCGTATCGCTGAAATCTGCTTCGCCTTGCGGAACAGCTTCAGTCAGGATGTAATATTTTGTAAGTTTAATTTCGCTGCTGCAAGCATTGATCAGAAAATAAATGAGTATCGAAAATGCTGAAATTTTAAATATTTTAAACATTTAACGCTCCAATTTATCATCCGGTGGATTTTCGGGTTTTGATCCGCTTAAAAGCATTGCGGGATTTTCATCGATCTGTCGGGCAGCGCTATTCAGATAACGGGCCGTCTGGTTGAGTTCGCGCATGGTCTGGTCGAATTTTGGTCTGTTGTTTGCGATGATCGATTCGAACTCCGTCATTATTTTGGTGGCCTGTTCGGCAGATTGGCTCAGACGCTCCGTTAAACTGTAAAAATCGGTTTGATTAAGCTTATCGCCAATTTGGGCAAAATTACTCAGGATAATTTTCAATGAATCGGATGTGACAATCGACTCCAGCGCATCAATGGTGGTTGTCAGCGATTGACTGGCAACAGAAAGCTGCGCTGTGGTCGCATTCAGATTAAACAGGGCCTGATCGATGTTTTTTTGATTTGATGCCAGAAGCGCATCAATCCGGGTCATGGCGTTCGAACTTTTTTCGAGCAATGAACTTAATTTTTGCTGATTTGGCTCATCGGTAATCACCAGCAGGTTATTTAAAATCAGTTCAATTTTATTGGCCAACACTTCGGCTTTCCCGGTTATTTCATCCGTTAAGGAGCCGCCCGGTTTAATATAATCACCGGGTTCAAGCAAAGCACTTTCATTGGATCCGCCGCTAAGCTCGATAATTTTTATCCCGGTGATCCCGATTACGGCAATGTCTGCTCTTACATCGGCATGAATCGGCGTTCCTTTCTTTACACCGATTTTAACAATAACTCTGCTGATATCATTGGGGTCAATTTTAATACTTTGAATGCTACCGACTTTAATGCCGAGATAACGTACGGAACTGCCTTCATCCAGTCCGCTTACCGAAATATTCTCATAAGCGATATAGTAAACGTCCTTTGCGCGGAAAAATTTATCTATCGATAAGACAGCAAGCACGGATATGAGAATAATCATTGCAAGGATTATGAAGATGCCCAGTCGAATTTTTTGCGATTTTGTTATCATTGTTATAATATTTTTTTGTTAAACTAAATCAATTTATTAAATAAAATTATAATTAATTTAAATAAATTGCAATGACAATTTTAGTCAAGTTTGCAAATTATGAGTATAACGTTGTATAATAACAACATATTGTAATTAAAAAATCCATAGGAAAAGGATTTTTCTGTTTTTTTACAAATGAATTGAAATTTCAGGGAGAAAGTAAAACCATGGGCCGTATTAAACTGGACATGCCTTCCCATTATATTTACTCGGTTATGTTAAGGGTGCGCATTACCGATATCAATTATGGCAATCATTTAGGCAATGACGCATTGCTTTCTATGATTCATGAAGCCCGGGTATCATTTTTAAACAACATGGGTTACACGGAGGCCGATGTTGCCGGAGCAGGCATAATTATGGTTGATGCGGCCATCGTTTACAAAGCCGAGGCTTTCTTCGGCGAAGAATTAACCTTCGAGATTACTGTGGATAATTTTTCAAGAAAGAGTTGTGATTTTTTCTATCGTGTATCAAAGGATGATAACCTTATTGTGGCGCACTGTAAAACCGGTATACTGTTTTTTGATTATTCACTTAAGAAACCGGTAAATGTGCCCGAAGATTTTAAGAACAAAATTAAAGGCTTAGAATCCTGATGTCATGCGTTTACAGCAGGCATCACATTCAAAAAAACAGATTTCAGAATAAATCTTTCGGATTGTCATAAGCTGAATCCGGAATACGCCGGATTATCCATCTGCATTCTATTCTGAAACTGCAGCGCGACAAAATCGAATCTTCTCAGGCAGGTATTGTTATGGCAAAATATAAAAACACGGTTGGGAATAACAGCCTGACATGCGCTTAATAAACTTGCGCTGACCTAAAAGAACTGTATGATGGAAAATTAGAATGGAAAATGGTAAATCTCATATTTATATTAAATAAAGCCAATCATAATGTGCATACCGCTCAAGGAAGGAGAAGCAAGTGATCACTATTGCTCAAAAACAAGGCAAAATCACGGTTATTTCAGTTAAAGGTAAGCTGGTTGATGATGATGATTCTACCAAGCTGCACAATGAAGTCAATTCGGTATTGAAGGAAGAATCCGATGGCATCGTAATTAATCTGAGAAATGTTAACTGGATCTCCAGTATTGGCATTGGTGGTTTGATTCGTTGCCTGAACAGCGCCAGAAAGGCCGGTACTGATTTACGCTTGACCGGTGTTACGGACAAAGTAAAAGATATCTTCAGTATTACTAAAATGGATAGTGTCCTTCAAATTTATCCGACAGTTAACGAAGCCGTAGAAAGTTATCAAAAACAGGTGTAAGTAAAATTTTCTGTTTTGAAACTTTACAGATCAGCAGGAAGGTCATAAGCCGGAATCATTCACGCCCTTTATGCCACAATCCGGTAATTGTGCTATAAAGCAGAAAATTTGCAAACGCATTCAGAAAAAAGTTAATGAAATCGTACCGGACAAAAAAGTGCGGGATACTGAATATTTAGTGGTTCGGGGTGCTGCGAGCTCTGATATATTAATTGCCGATGACAATAAGATTCATGTTAAGATTTTTGAGAGATATTTAAATAAACTGGATTTTCCTTTTCGGATATCCAATAACGGGTACGAAGCAATCGGCGAATTATTAAAAAGCAGGCCGGGTTTAATTTTGCTTGATATCAATATGCCGATTATCGACGGTTTGGATACCATTAAAATTATAAAGAAAAATTCCAAATGGCGACACATACCTGTAATCGTGGTTTCTTCTATCAGTTTCGAGGAAAAAATTGTTGAAATCATCCGGATGGGCGCTGATGATTATATCCTTAAACCTTTTGAACAAAAAATTTTCATAGAAAAATTTCGTGCATTGTACAAGCACGACAGACAGAATAAGCAGAAAGTTTCATTGAAATTGAAACATTAACTTCCTCTGGTATTCTCAATTTTTTCAGATGGTGGTCATATTCGCAAAAATTTTTGGTTGAAAAGCGCAAAAGCTTGAAAGTCATCAAATTTCTCACGGCTTTTTAAAACTCTCCTAAAAACCGATAAAATCAAAGAAAGTAACTGAGGCAATCCTGCAAAAAACGCTTCACAGGTATCCATCAAAAATATAATAACACGGAGTCAGATTTAATTCCGGTATCGTAATTATAAATACTGACAGGCAAAAAATCCGCAGTCTCATTTTGACAGCATATCAATAAGACTTTTTTCAAGTTTTTCTTTTTTAATGCTGCCGGCAAACACTTCTGAAATAAAACCTTCTTTATCTATAAGGAATGTGTGCGGGATTGACGAGAAATAGCCATAGTCGGCAATAATTTTTTTATTCCCGATAAGAACAGGATAGGTTACACCGGTTGTTTCCACCTGCTTTGGAATATCTTCTTTTTTTGACACAACTGCGATACCAATGATCTGCAAGTCATCATCTTTATACTTTTGATAAAGGGATTCCAGCTCGGGCATCTCTCTCAGGCAGGGTGCGCACCAGGTGGCCCAGAAATTCAGGATGACCACCTTCCCCTGATAATCCCGCAGTGAAACGGACTGACCGGTCAAACTTTGCAGAGAGAAATCGGCGGCCTTTTTCTCATCCGAAGGTTTGGATTGTATCGCCTGCCAGGATAAAATCAACAACACGATACCAATCATTATTAATTTATTTCTATTCATTAAATTCTATTTCCTGCACATACTTATTGATTCTTTCCGTCCGAAGGTACTGATACCGACAAATCAGAATTCGGTTCCTCGGCTAAAAAAGGGCAAAGTTTAATTATTGTAACGTATATTGCCAATTATTTATTTGCGTAGTTTGAAAAAATATTTTTGTTTTTTCAGTGATTGCCGTCAATTTAGCAGAGATAACAAAGAAACAGGATTAAATTTTTTTCGTGGATAATCAAATTTTTGTAAGTTAATCATAATATTGAAAATGAAATGCCATTATATTTATTAAGATTTAAACCGGATAAGTTATACAAACACCAATTTAGGAGATAGGTATGAAAAAACATCGCGTATTTATTACGCGCAGGATTCCGGAAGCCGGCGTTGCCCTGTTAAAGGAACGGGGATATGCGGTGGAAGTTTATGAAAAAGATCAGAGTGTGCCGCAGGAATTACTTGCCGGGCGTGTCCGGTCCTGCGACGGTTTAATTTCTCTGCTATCGGATCGGATTGACAAATCCATTATCGATCAGGCCGGCGCTTTGAAAGTCATTGCCAATTATGCCGCAGGCTTTAATAACATCGATGTTGAACTTGCCCGGTCAAAGGGAATCGAGGTAACCAATACACCGGATATCTTAACTCCGGCAACGGCGGATTTGACCTGGGCGCTGATATTAGCTGCCTCAAAACGTATTGTGGAAAGCGATACATTTCTGCGGGCGGGTAAATTTAAAGGCTGGGATCCCCTGTTGATGCTTGGTGGGGAAATCACAGGAAAAACCCTTGGCATTATTGGTGCGGGTCGCATCGGGCAGGCTGTCGGCAAAAGAGCGAAGGGTTTTGACATGCAACTGCTCTATTTTTCGCGAAACAAGGAAAAGCAGTTCGAGATAGAAACCGGCGCCCGATTTTTATCGCTGGAAACATTGCTCAAAGAATCGGACTTCATCACGTTTCATTGCCCTTTAACTGAAAAAACGCATCACTTGCTTAACAAGGAACGGATGAAACTGCTCAAACCATCCGTTTTTATTATTAACACCTCGCGCGGAGCAGTTATTGAAGAGGAGGCTCTGATTGATGCACTTGCCGAAGGACGGATTGCCGGGGCCGGATTGGATGTATTCGAAAATGAACCGCATGTTCCCGATCGCTTGTTAAGGCTTAAAAATGTAGTGCTCCTTCCCCATATCGGCAGCGCAACGTTAGAAACCCGGTCCGAGATGGCGCGTATCGCCGCTAAAAATGTGATATCCGTTCTTGAAAATAATAAAGCATTGAATCCGGTACCCAAATAGTACGGAAAAATGCAAAAATTTGCCGGGAAATATTTGTTCTTTCCATTGTGTTTCATATATTCCTGATTCGTGATCAGTTAAAAGTAAATCGGACAAGTTGAGGATGTTATGCGCGTATTTGAGATTTCAGTCGGTCCCTTTGAAATGAATTGCTATATACTGGCGGAAGAAAAATATCCCGACTGTGCCATTGTTGATCCGGGAGATGATCCCGACCGCATCATCGATTTTGTAAACCGTCATAACCTCAAGCCGCGTAGAATTATCAATACGCACAATCATATCGATCATGCACGCCGGGCCAGTGATGTTCAAAAACATTTTGATATCCCTTTTTATATTCACGAAGACGATTTGCCGCTGCTGGAAAGAATAACCGACCAGGGATTGTTGTTTGGATTGGATTCATCACCGGTACCCGAAGTTGAAGGTTTTCTTGCAGACAATGAAGAGTTTGTACTGGTGGAAGAGAGTATTAAAATTCTCCATACACCGGGACACAGCCCGGGCAGTATCAGTATTTATGTAAAAGGGCACGTCATCGTTGGTGATGTATTATTCAGAGATTCCATTGGCAGGACGGATTTATACGGAGGCAATTTCGAGATTCTGTTGAAATCGATTCGTGAAAAATTATTTGTATTACCCGATGATACCGTTGTGCATTCCGGACATGGACCATCAACAACGATTGGCAGAGAGAAGAAAGAAAATCCATTTTTAAAATCCGAATAAACGGCACCTGTTTCCCCAAAAAATTTCTTTAAATATTGGCCTGTTACTGATTTCAGATATTCAAGGTGCACAAGGAATTAATGGTTGAAAGATTATTGTAAATTACTTATATCTTCGCGCCTGATCCCTTAAATATAAAATCCCCGGGCAATTAACTTATCGCAGGCGTATAAAGGGCATTATTATGGATTTAAAAAATAAAGTAGTCATAATCACCGGCGGCGCGGTGCGCGTAGGCAGGGAAATCAGTATTACGCTTGCCCGCGCAGGTATGAAATTGGTTTGCCACTATCACGGCAGTGAAGGCGAAGCACAAAGTCTGAAAAAGGACGTGCAATCCGCAGGCGGAACGGTACATCTGTTTCAGGGCGATCTCTCTCAAATGACAACAATTAAGAATTTGGTGAGTGAAGCAATGGATCATTACGGCAGGATTGACGCCCTGGTCAACAATGCGGCAATTTTTTTTAAAACACCCTTCGGTGAGGTAAAAGAAAAGGATTGGGACAGCCTGCATACGATTAATCTGAAGAGTCCTTTTTTTCTCTCTCAGGAAGTCGCAAAGGTGATGCTTGAACAAAAATCCGGTAAAATTATAAATATTGGCGACGCCGGCGCGGTTACGCCGTTTCCCGCTTATCTGCCCTATACAATAACGAAGGCGGGCATTATAAATATGACACGTGGATTAGCAAAGGCCTTGGCTCCGCATATTCAGGTTAACTGCGTCAATCCCGGACCGGTGATGTTCCCTGAAGATTATTCGGAAGAGGAACGCAGTGAGGCGCTTAAAAACACGCTGCTCAAACGCGAAGGCTCGGCCGCGGATATTGCGAATACGGTCCGTTTTTTACTGGCTGACTCCGATTTTATAACCGGCGCCGCTTTTCCGGTTGATGGCGGCCGGCAGGCTCGCTGATACATTTATATATCTATAAAATCGAGACGGTGTTTCTTATTGAAATCTGCAATAGATTCCGCGATATGTGTGGCAACATCCTGCTCTGCAGAGCGATAAGCCGTCTTAATGGCATTGGCAAATGCTTTGGCATTGGAACGGCCATGGGCTTTAATGACTAACTTTTTAAATCCCAGAACCGGCGCCCCGCCATATTCCGAATAATCGGTTCTTTGTTTAATTTTTTTCACACCCGAGGCCAGCAGTGCAAGCCCGATTTTCCAGGTCAGTCGTTTTTTGAAGGCATACTTTCCGGTATCTTTTACCACTTCACCAACACCCTCCAGTAGCTTCAGCACCACGTTGCCGATAAATCCATCCGTAATGATTACATCGGCGATGCCTTTGGGTATGTCCTTTCCTTCAATATTGCCGATAAAACGTATATCATCGGATTGAGATAAATATTCGTATGTTTTTGCAAGCACCGGTCCGCCTTTATTGTCTTCTTCGCCGATATTCAGGAGGGCAACCCTGGGCTCCGGTATTTCGAGTATATGCGAAACGTAGTAAGCACCCATGTATGCAAAGTGCACCAGTTGCTTGGGTGTACAGTTCAGGGTAGCGCCAACGTCCATCATCAAAGCAAATCCCCGGCTCTCAGGTGTGTATTTCGCGGTGGGATAGATCGCAGCCAGTCCTGAACGCTCCAGCCCTTCGATCAATGAAAGATTCTTGGCAGCCGCCAAAACCGTGGCGCCGGTATTGCCGGCGGAAACCAGCACCTCGGCCTGGCCTTCATTTAATATTTTGGTACCTATGCAGATACTGCAGTCCGGTTTATTCATTAACGCGGTTTTGGGAGATTCATCCATCTTGATCCATTGATTGCTATGAATGATTTCAACCGGCTTTTTATAACCCAGATTATCCAGTTCTTTTTTTATCTGTTCAGTATCGCCGATAAAGATAATTTTTATTTCTTCATTTTCTTCCAAAACTTTGACCGCCCCTTTTACGACCTCTTTTGGGGCATAATCTCCGCCCATGGCATCAATGGCTATTCTAATGGACATATATCCTCCGTGAAAACTAATATTTTAAACCAAATTTCGTACAGCGAACTAAAAATGTCAATTGCTTTGCGGTTCAGAATTTTTGATTCAATTTTCTTTTTACCTGTGAGCCAGCTTTTTAAATTCACTGACGTCCAGACAATTTACAACACCATCCGCCGGAAACCAGCCCTTTCGGGCGATACCCACGCCGACCCTGTAATCTTCCAGTCCGGAAAGACTGTGTGCATCGGGATTAATTGCGGTTTTGACTCTGAGTTCATTGGCCAATTTACCCCAGCGCCAGTCCAGATCCAACCGGTGCGGATTGGCATTGATTTCAATGATTTTGTCATATTTCGCCGCAGTTTCCAGTACGCGATGCATGTTCACCGGATAAGCCTCGCGCCCCAGCAGCAAGCGACCCGTCGGATGACCCAGCATGGTCAGATATGGATTTTCCAGCGCAGTGCAGATACGCGTCGTCATTTCCGCTTCACTCATTTTAAATGATCCGTGCACCGAGCCGATAACAAAGTCGAATGATTGCAGAACGGAATCATCATAATCGAGTTTGCCGTTGGGCAGTATATCGGACTCAATTCCTTTCAGAATTGTAAAATTGCTAAATTCTTCATTAAGGGCATCGATTTCGTCCTGTTGCGCCTTGATACGGTCTTCATTTAATCCGTTTGCATAAAATGCCGATTTGCTGTGGTCGCAGATGCCCAGGTATTTGAAACCCATTTTCTGGCACCGGAGAGCCATGTCTTTTATTGTGTTCGCGCCGTCGCTGTATGTGGTGTGCACATGGAATAAACCGATTAAGTCCTGCGCTTCGACCAAATCGGGCAAATTATTGTCCGCTGCAGCCCCGATTTCGCCGTAATTCTCCCGCAGCTCCGGGGCAATATAAGCTAAACCAAGCACATCAAAGATATCCTGCTCCGACGTGCAATTTTGGGATGTTTCATTTTTATCCTTAAAGAGGCCATACTCATTCATGGTCAGCTTTCTGCTTTTTGCCCGCTGACGCATGGCGGTGTTGTGTTCTTTACTGCCGGTGAAATGGTGCAGTGCAAAGGGAAATTGCTCATCGCTTACGATCCGCAGATCGCACTGAATCCCGCTGTTCAACATAATGCCGGACTTTGTTTTTCCCTGGCCGATTACCCGTTCTTTTTCCGGGTAATTGACAAAATAGTCCATAATTTGCACCGGATCGGCATCATCTGCAGAGGCTACGATGTCAATATCTTTGACGGTTTCCTTTTTTCTTCTCAGGCTGCCGGCAAGTTCGGCCCGGATAATTTTGTGGTGATTCTTAATATAGTTCAGCAAATTTCCCGCTTCAATCAGCGCCTGATGATAGAAAAAGCGTTCGTTATATTTTTTCCGCCGCCCGATGGCGAGCAAAATATTATCCTGACTTTTTCGTCCGAAATTGGGCAGGTCGCGCAGACGGTTTTCCGTACAGGCATATTCCAGCTCACCGATGGTCGTAATATTGAGCTTTTCCCACATCACTTTCACTTTTTTGGGGCCGAGACCCTGAATTTGTAAAATTTCAAAAAGCCCTTCGGGAATCGATGCTTTCAGCTCCTCTTGGTAGGGCAGTGTTCCGGTTGCGACAAATGTTTTAAGTTTGTCCGCAATGGCTTTTCCAATCCCCGGGACTTTATGAATTTCATTGTCACGGATCAGCTCAACAACATCACCGGTCGTGGTCTCTATAGCCCGGGCGGCATTTTGGTATGCGCGTGATTTGAAAGGATTTTCGCCTTTCAACTCGAGCATTATGCTGATTTCTTCAAATAGTTTTATTATCTCTTTTTTGTTCATATAAACCCCGTTGCCTAACTTCACAGCTCAATCTAAAATATCGATGACTTCAATTGTTAGCAACATTTTTAATTTCCTGAATCTGCAGTTTAGCAAATATAAGCTAAAGTTCAGATTTCGCCAATGCGAAAAAGCAGAACGGGAATAACGCATCCAAATTAATTTCAAAAGATAGTGCTTCAACGTTCCTGCTGCAAAAAAAGTCTCATAAAATCAATTGCCTTCTCCCCTAAAGCCTGACAAGCGGCTTAGTAACATAGCCTAAACAATATTAACGGAGAAAATATTTCTCGGCATCGTTAAATTGCAATGGTCTTGCGGGCAATCCATGTCGAAAAGGCTTGCCATTTTGTTAAATATACCTTACAATATAAAAAAAAGATGTAAATCTACCGAATGAATAATAATAATTCACATTGGCTCGTATTCACCGACCTGGACGGCACGCTATTGGATGCCGAAACGTATGCTTATAATGAAGCGCACGACGCATTGGAATTACTGAAAAGCCGGATGATTCCGCTTATACCCTGTACCAGCAAAACCCATGCGGAGGTCATTGATCTGCGCAGTGAATTAGATCTGAATAGTCCTTTCATCGTTGAAAATGGCAGTGCAATTTTTTTTGAACGGAATTATTTCGATAAGCTCGATCTACAAATAGATGAATATGATAGTTTAGCTTATATTTTACTGGGAAAATCTTATGCTGAGATATTGTCCGTCTTTGAAAAGATTAAGTTGAAATATCATTCCGGCATAAAGGGTTTTAACGATATGACCATCAATGAAGTCCGGCACTATACCGGGATGGAAGCCCACGAAGCAGGATTAGCAAAAAAACGGCTCTTCAGCGAACCGTTTGTTTGCAACGCAAATGAGAATATAATTGATCGGATTACGCAGGAAGTCCACGCTGCCGGTTGTCGGCTTTTGCGGGGCAACCGCTTCTTTCATTTGCTGGGAAACACTGATAAAGGGGAGGCTGTTAAACAGCTTAAGCACCTATATCAGAAGGAATATAACACCAATCAAATTAAAAGCATCGGAATCGGTGACAGCATGAATGACCTGGAAATGCTGAAAGCGGTTGATTTTCCGGTTCTGGTGAAGAAAAAATACGGGAAGCATCTGCAAGAGATCCAGGTTCCTGGTTTAATTTACAGCCCGGGAATCGGACCGGCCGGATGGAGCCGGTCAATTTTCGATTTAATCGGATAACCTCTTAATTTATAAATAAGGGTAAACTTATGTCTGATTTTTTTCAGAATGGCGCCATAACATCGTTGCATAATTTACGCAACCAGCCCCTTGAAGATCTGGAAAATAAAATTGTTTCGTTTACCAAGCGCAGGCCAATCGCCCTCATTTTGCCATCGCTTTATAGTGAACTAAAAGGAAAAGCGCTGCCGCATATTGTCTCCGAGATTAAAAAAGTACCTTATCTGTCCGAAATCGTGATCGGACTGGACGGCGCCTCCAAAGCCGAATTCGAAGATGCTAAAAAATTCTTTTCTCAATTGCCGCAGGAGCATCACGTTATTTGGCAACGTAGTCCTCAAATGAAGGAACTATATAAGTTGCTGGATGAACAGCAGCTTTTTACCGGTAATGAGGGCAAAGGCAGAAATGTATGGATGTGCTTCGGATTTCTGCTGGCTTCGCACAATGCCCGGGTATTTGCCGTACACGATTGTGATATTTTGACCTACGAGCGAAGCATGCTTGCCAGGCTGGTTTTTCCACTGGCATCGACAACTTTAAATTTCCGTTTTTGCAAGGGCTATTACAGCCGTGTTTCCGATCGGCTGAACGGCAGGGTGGCCCGACTGTTTATTACCCCGCTGATTCGTTCACTGAAAAGAATTTTGGGAGATGTGGATTATCTTGATTTTATCGATTCTTTCCGCTATCCGCTTTCAGGTGAAGTGGCCCTCCTGCGGGATGTAGTCAGCGGTTTGCGCCTGCCCACCGACTGGGGACTGGAAATCGGCACGTTGAATGAAATTTATCGAAATTACGCAAAAAACCAGATGTGCCAGGTTGATATTCTGGATAAATATGACCATAAGCATCAAAAGCTGTCTGAGGCCGATCCCAATGCCGGACTATCAAAAATGTCCATAGATATTGCCAAATCATTTTATCGTGTTTTGGCCAGCATGGGCGTGGTATTTTCCGATCAGTTTTTCCGGACGATTAAAGCCACTTATCTGCGTACGGCGCTCGATTTTGTTCAGAAATATGCCGCAGATGCGGAAATAAACGGCCTGGTTTACGACCGGCATTCCGAAGAAAAAGCCATCGAAGTTTTTCTGCGCAGTATTATTATCGCCGGCGATCAATTTCTGGCCAATCCCATGGAATTGCCAATGATCCCAAGCTGGAACCGCATTAATTCAGCCCTGCCGGAATTTGGTAATACTTTACTGGAAATAGTTAAAAGCGAGAATTAATGCAAGTACCCGATCCCTTAAAAATCCTGAAAGACAATTTTGGTCACCAGTCTTTCCGTATCGGCCAGGCTGAGATTATCGAGTCTATTCTCCGCGGTCGTGATACCCTGGTAATCATGCCCACCGGCAGCGGTAAATCATTGTGTTATCAGATTCCTGCTCTGGTTACACCCGGAGTTACGCTGGTGATTTCTCCATTAATCGCCCTGATGAAGGATCAGGTGGATGCACTTTGCAGACTTAAAATTTCGGCAACTTTTCTAAACAGCAGCCTCACTGCCGATGAGCTCGAACAGCGCATCCATGATGTGCGCAAAGGCATGTATAATCTGGTTTATATAGCGCCGGAGCGTTTCTATGCCGCTTCGTTTATGAAGCTGATTAATCAGATAGACGTCTCGATAGTCGCCGTCGATGAAGCGCACTGTATCTCGCAGTGGGGCCATGATTTTCGTCCCGCTTACCTGCGTATCAAAGATGTTATCAGGCAGATCGGCAATCCCACGGTAGTTGCCTTAACGGCCACGGCCACCCGCCAGGTGCAGCAGGATATTATAAAACAGCTCAATCTTGAAGATCCTGAAGTTTTGGTAAGCGGATTCGACCGGCCTAATTTAAAATATTTTGCAGTCGAACTGAATGCGGATCAAAAAAAACGTGAGTTGATGCGTATCCTATCGTCAGTTAAAGGAACGGGGATTGTTTATACGGCTACTAAAAACGCAGTAACAGAAGTTAGCGATGTGCTTAACCGGAATGGCCTGCCAAGCATCGGTTATCACGGGGGCATGGAAAAAAACGAACGCAGCAGGGCGCAAAATTTGTGGCTCTCCGGTGAAAAATCGGTTATTGTAGCGACCAACGCTTTCGGCATGGGCATCGATAAACCGGATGTCTGCTTTGTGCTTCATTATAATTTGCCGGGGTCCGTTGAAGCCTACTATCAGGAGGCAGGAAGGGCCGGCAGGGATGGGAAAACGGCCTACTGTATTCTTTTCTCAAATTATCAGGATCGAAAAATACAGGAATTTCTGATTGAGAACACCTTCCCTTCGGAAGAAACATTGCGTTCCATTTATGACTTCCTGTTTAGCCTCAGTCAGGATACGATTTTATTAACGTATCGTGAAATCGGTGAACGGGTCGGCTGTAATGATATGAAGGTTGCCGCCGCGATAAAATTATTTGAGCGTTATAACCTGCTGAAACGTTTGAACAAAAATGTATTATCCTTTCGGGTTGATTTTTTGAAATCATTCAAAAGCGCCCGAAAGATGGTGGCGCGCGCCGAAATGCAAAAAAAATTATTAACCTGGCTGGAAAAACAGATTTCACAAACCCATTCGCTCGAACATACGCTGAAGGCACTCAACTTCAGTCGGGAACAGCTTAATAGCGCCATGCGCGAGCTGGTTAACAAAAATATACTTATTTATACACCGCCCTTCCGCGGACGCGGCATTGAACGGACCTCTGCAAAAGTTCGCTGGGAAAAAATTCCAATAGATTTTGAAGCGTATAATGCCCGCATGCAGATACAATTCGACCGTTTAGATGGACTGGAAAGATATGTTCGTGGTAAACAGTGCCGGCGGCGGTTTATACTGGATTATTTTGGGGAAAAATATAAAAAGTCCAATTGCGGGGCCTGCGATTATTGTCTGGACTGGCAATCGCCCGAAGCAGAGGCCGGTATTGGCGGCAATGCTTCCGATCCAATAAAGACCATTGTGAAATGTGTATATGATTTTGACGGTGTTTTCGGTTTAACGACGATTGCCAAAATTCTAAAAGGTATCGACGAACCGCGTTTTTATCAATGGGATGTAATGGAAAACGACTTCTTTGCTGTTATGCAGGAAAAACCGCTGAACAAAATTAACCGGATGATTTTTGTGGCCATCAATGAAGGATTTTTAGAACGGAGCGTCGGCAAATATCCGAAATTGAGTGTCACAGAAGCAGGATTAAAGCAGGTTATATTCAGTCAAAAATAGCCCGGTGTAATAAACCGGGCTATACTTAAAAACAAAGGTTCTAAATAACCGATTATTAATTTTCGGATAAATGACCGCTATTCAACGCCCAGCAGTTCCACTTCGAATACAAGCGTTGCATTAGGCGGAATAACCGGCGGATAACCGCGTTCGCCATATCCCAAATGTGAGGGCACAAACAGCTTTCTTTTACCCCCAACCTGCATCGTGCTGATTCCCTCATCCCAGCCGGGGATCACCCTGCCAACGCCTAATTCAAATTTTAAAGGCTCGTTTCGGTCCAGTGAGCTGTCAAATTTTTTTCCGCTGATCAGCCAGCCCGTATAGTGTGTTTTGACTACCTGACCCTTTTGAGGGGTTTCACCCTCACCGACCTTGATATCCACATACTGCAGGCCGGATTCTGTGGTAACCGCAGTGTCAGGAATTTTGATCGGTTCAATTTCCTGCTTCAGTGTGGCGGGTTCTTCTTTAGCAGGTTCTTTTTTCTCGGAACCACAGGAAATGAAAAGAATAATGCACAAAATTA
Source organism: uncultured Calditrichaceae bacterium (assembly GCA_964467525.1). Classification (GTDB taxonomy): domain Bacteria; phylum Calditrichota; class Calditrichia; order Calditrichales; family Calditrichaceae; genus CAYXRA01. Next base: position 13,363 of record CAYXRA010000037.1, on the reverse strand, counting down.
TCGGGAATAATAATAGTATTCGCTTCATTTTAATGCCCTCATTGGTTAAAAGATGAAAAAACTATTGACATTTTACGTAAAATTTCCATATTACACAAATAACGATTTTAGCCGGTTATTATGAGTACATGGTTATTCAATGGATAAAAAAGATATTTTGATAGAGTTATCCCGATAAGGAGCAAAAGATGTTTGATTTAAAAGGTAAAAATGTTATTGTAACCGGAGGCAGCAGAGGTATTGGATCAGCAGCGGTGCGTCTTTTCATGGCCAGCGGCGCCAATGTCGCCTTCAATTACAACAAGAATTATCGCGCTGCTGATAATCTTGCCAATGAAGTCTCGAAAAATGAGGGTAAAGTATTCTTTGCCGAATGTGATGTGAGCGATTTTCAGGAAGTGCAGCGATTTGTTGCAAAAGTTGTGGCGGAGTTTGAAAAAATCGACGTTCTGGTTAACAACGCCGGTATTTGGGAGTATGGTAAAATCGAGGATATGCCCGTTGATGCCTGGCGAAAAACGATGCAGGTCAATCTGGACAGCGTTTATTATTTTTCGCATATCATTATTAAACACATGAAGGAAAACGGAATTAAAGGAAACATTGTAAACATATCATCGACGGCCGGACAACGCGGTGAAGCCTTTCATTCGCATTATGCGGCAACCAAAGGCGCCATCATCAGTTTCACAAAATCGCTGGCAACGGAATTGGGACCCCACGGGATTCGCGTTAACAGCGTTGCTCCGGGCTGGGTTAACACGGATATGTCTGCCGCGGCAATTGAAGAGCAGGGCGATGTCATTAAACAGGGCATTCCGTTAAATTTTATTCCGGAAGCCGCTGATCTTGCCGGTCCCATCGTGTTTTTAGCTTCCGATTATGCCAGGGCTATAACCGGTGAAATTTTAAACGTCAATGCCGGAAATGTTTTGTGCGGATAGGAGGATAAAATGAATCGCGATCAGGCCCTTGAAATACTCAGGGAATATACCAAAAGCGACAGTCTGTTAAAACACGCCTATGCCGTCGAAGCGGCCATGCGCGCTTATGCCGGGGAACATAACGAGGATGAAGAATTATGGGGCGTCGTCGGATTGCTCCATGATTTTGATTATGAGATGTATCCCGATGAACATCCCATGAAAGGCAGCAAAATTCTGGAAGAGAAAGGTGCTCCGGAAGAAATCCGCAGGGCGATTTTGGGACATGCAAATTTTACCGGCGTTCCGCGCGATACGAAAATGGCCAAAGTGCTTTACGCTGTCGATGAATTATGCGGATTTATCGTCGCCGTAACCCTGGTGCGTCCGAACAAGGCTTTGAGCGAAGTGAAGATAAAGTCCGTAAAAAAGAAAATGAAAGACAAAAGCTTTGCCGCTAAAGTCAATCGTGACGAAATAAGAGAAGGCGCCGAAGAATTAGGGGTCGAATTTGATTTACATGTGCAGTTTGTTATTCAGGCTCTGAGCGGCGCCGCCGGACAACTGGGGCTTAATCCATAAAAAAAAATCCCCCGGTGAAGGGGGATTTTTTAAAATCATATTTTTTATCTAAGAACTCAGGGCAGCGAAACCGTGCCGGCATACTGATTAACCGGAAGAACCTCTTCAGCGGGTACCAGTCCTCTGGATTCAGCAACAACCGCAGCAATATGCTTCTTAATCAGCGGATCCTCTTCAAAATTAATCCGTCTTTCCAGGTAACCCATGTCCAGTGGGTGATTGATCGTGTAAAGGGTAACCAGAGCAAGCTGACGTGTTTTCTGGTTTGAATTTTTCAGGAATACATCCATCACATCGTAGCGGGCGGTGGTCACATCTACCTTATCGCCATGGCGGATAACCATGCGCATAGCCGATGTCTGAATGCCCGGGTTGTCTGACTTCAGTGCCTTGGTCAGGCTTTTACTGAAAGCTTTCCAGTCAACCTGAACATTATCCCCGGCAGAAACCAAAGTGAAAGAAAGCATCAAAACTAAAACGGTAACTAAAGTTGAAAAACGCCTCACTGTAATCCTCCTCTGCATATTTATGCAATTTGTTATACATCTTAACAATTTTAGTATCTACTTACGTACCGCATTTTTCAATGTTTCAAAAAATTTTAATTTTTTTAATGCGAATAAAATGTATAAATATACAAAAAAAGACAAACAATGATATACGATTGACTTCAGTTAAAGTTGCTGTAATAGTATCACTTTTTTCTCATATGTAATGAATGTTCCACTTTCATGCAATGATCCATTACAACATCCAGGCCGGCATTTAAAGCACTTTCGGCAGCCTGCTCATTGCTTATGCCCAATTGCATCCAGATCGCTTTGGCATTGATTTTAATTGCTTCTTCAACAATAGGCGGGATTGCTTCCGGGCGCCGGAAGATATCGACAATTTCGATGGGATGATCAATGGATTCAAGGTCAGGATAACATTTCTCACCTAAAATTTCATCATATTTCGGATTGACGGGATATATCTTATAACCCTGCGACTGCAGATATTTAGCCACACCATAGCTTGGCTTTTCCTTATTTTGTGAAAGCCCCACAACAGCGATGTGTTTATAATCCTCTAAAATTTTTTCGATATTTTTATTTACCTGATTCATGATGCCACTCATGTTTTTGGCTCCTTTTATAAATGTTCATTTTTGATTTTGTAAAACACTAATTTTTTCACTGGAAAAATCAGCGAATTCGATTTTTGGAAAAGCGTTTAATTGCTCTTTTAACTGATCAAAATAGTAGCCGACCTGTTGCGGTTCGTGTGCATCAGATCCCAGGGTAACCGGAAGTCCGATCCGTTCGATCAGCGGCAGCATTTCCGGATCAGGAAAAATTTCCCCGATTTGCTTCCGCAGTCCGGATGTGTTTAATTCGATGACCATGTCATGCGCTTTAGCCGTTTCCAGTACTGATATGACCTCGTCGCGATTGTGCTGAAGCAGTGGTTCATCGGGTGACTTAATCAGATCAAAATGCCCGATAACATTAAACAATCCCGTTTTTATGCCCCGGGTCAGCGCCTGCAGGTAATCCGAATATATATCAGCCATCGTTTTATCCGGAAAGTGATAACTGAAGGCCCAGTTTCCCTCTCCCCAGCCCTTTATAAAATGTACGGACAAAATTACGATTTCACAGGGAAACCGCTGCAGGATATCATCCAGGTATGATTCAAATCCGTCATAGAAATCCGCTTCAATGCCGGAGCGAATGCGGATTTCCGGATAAGTTTCCTGCAATTCACGGATTTTATTAAAATACATTTCAAGGTCATCATAGGCCATGCGGTGAGCAATATCGAAGTTATCGGGTAAAGGCATATGATCGGTAAAAGCGATTTCGGCGAGCCCATTTCTAATAGCCTGTTCAACATATTCGAACATTTCACCACGGGCATGCTTGCAAAGTTTTGTATGGATATGATAGTCAGCGTTCATAATTTTCTATAATTTCGGATAAATGATTTCTGTTTTTTATATTGAGTTTGTCATTGGCAACGATACATTGGGCAAGATTTCTATAAAGCTCCAGGTCCTTGGCTTTTGCATTCTTATTTAAATAATCAAGATGTTTCAGGATCGTTTCGACGTCCCCCCTTTGCAGGGGGCCGCTCAGAATATTTTCAACCGGGTGCATTTGATAGTTTTCGACTGTCTTATGAATCAGCGGATAAAATATATCTCTGATATCCCTGCTATCAAAGTCCTGGTCTGCCAGCAACCCCTCCGCCCAGGCAAGTAAGCCGACGACATAATTGGAAACAATGACACCACAGATATGAATCAAAATTTTTTGCGCTATATTTACCGGCAATATTTTTGCGCCTAATTTTTCAAAGACCGGTTTCAGGGCTTGTAATACCCGTGGATGGCCTTCAAATGAACAAACGGTATTTTCCCAGATTGACGGCGCCAGGAAAGGAACCGGAAAAGTCTGCATGGGATGCAGGCTGCCTGTCAGGGCTCCCCTTTTTTCAAGATTCCTCAGGACTTCACTGTTTAATGCGCCGGAAGTATGCAAAACAATTTTTCCATCCAGTGTAAAAAGAGCCAGTTTTTTCGAAACTTCAGGTATTTGTCCGTCTTCCACGGCAATGACAATGATCGAAGCAGACCGGACAGAGGACTGATCCAGCTCCTGATAAAACTGCGAAGGTTTAATCCAGTCCGATTTGATATCCCGGAACGGTCGCATATCATGTAAAAATGTCTGCAAATCCCCGAGGGACTCAAAAGCTCTGAACAGACTGGCACCTAATTTTCCGGCTCCGATAATTAAAACATTGATCATTTCACAAACTCATTGTTATGTAACGATAAAAAAGGAAAATGTAATCCATCGAATAACTGAAGTGTATCAGAATTACAAATTTGACGGATAACCGCAGGTTTTTAAAAGTTGATTATTGGTGCGACGCCGATCCTGATTAATCGAATTTATCGGAATCTTCCTCGTTCATAACATATTTATCTTTGGGGAAGAAGCGCAAATAAACCGCGTCGCTGAAGGCAATCGCTTCCCTGGAATAGGGATTTATGCTGCGATTATAAAATTCATCATCAATTAATCTCGAAGCGTCTTTCCAGGTCGCAAGTCCATTAATTTGATCCAAAAAGGATACAAAATCGTGTTCATCTTTTTTAAACAAGCGCTTGATGATTTTACGGCGCATTCTGCCTTTGAATACATCATTAAGATCGGCGAGCGGCGTATCGGATGACATTTGCTTGGCAACATGGTCGGCTAAATCTTGAGCAATATTAGGCTTCTCAACAACAACCTCTGCCTCTTCTTCGTAAACTTCCTCCTCGAACTCTTCTTCCTCTTCGCTCTCGACAACATCAACCTGACTTTCCTGAACCTCAATTTCTTCGACCGAAACGTCCGGTTTACTGGTCTCAATATCCTCATGTTCACTGAGGCCGACTGATTCAGGAATTATTGCCTCTTCTTCTTTACCGACGCCGGGAATAATGCCTTCTTTTATCAAAGCTTCGATTTGTTCGAAAGTAAGTTCTTTAAACCGGGTTTCTCTTTGCAGACGCTCTACCCGTTTAACATAGTCGTCGAGATTGCGGTCTTTAAGTGCGGCATATAATAGATCTACGCTGAGGGAATCAATGTAATTATCCTGGGCTTCGCCTAAGCATGCCATAATCGTTTTTATGGTTTTCAGCGTCGTGTTGGCCCGATCTTCGGAGAAGGCTTTATCGTCTATCTGATTGATAAGATCGACAAACTGATCTTCCGAGATTTCCCGCAGGAACTTAAGATTAAAATAATCAGAAATCGCTTCTTTGTAATATTCATAGCGGAAAAAGTATTTGAGCGTATCGTAAACCTCAATGGTGGAGACTATGGGACTGTCCTTGAAAATGAACTGGGTCAGCGTACGGTGCGGTTCGATGAGATAGTTCATCTCCAGCTTAACGGCGCGCTCGATGAGCTGGTTGAATTTCGTGATATGAAAAGTCGCATTCTGTTTGAGCAAATCGAATATCTGATCAATTAACATGCGTACTTCAGGCATGTCGTAGTCGAACCGTTCCGTGGATAAAAACTTATTCTCCTCCTCACGCAGCCACAACTCAACTTCCTGGTCTAAAAAATGCATGACCGATTCGGGCAGATTTTCCAGTGTTTTAAGATAGGCGAGGGGGATTGAGGTCATCTTTTCATCGGTGATAACCATTTTTTTTATACGATTGATAAACCGTTCAGTAATTTCCTCTATCATGGGATAAGCTCCTCATTAATAAAATCATGATTTAGCCAAATATAACCGCAATCAGCCAATTGGGCAAGCACAATTAATCGGTAATTGTTCAGGATGTCAAGTGTCGAAATTCGGATATATATTCTCACATTCAGTCATTTTGTGTCACAACTATTTTATCAACTTCACCCAAACCTGGCGGCTCCGGGGACCATCAAATTCGCAAAAATAGATACCCTGCCAGGTACCCAGCTGCAAATTATTATTATCGAAAATTATTGTCTCGCAGGGGCCGAACAGCGATGATTTGATATGTGCGGCAGAATTACCCTCACTATGATGGTAGTTAGCTTCAAACGGTACAATTTTATTGATTTCATGAATTATATCGCGCGGCACATCCGGGTCCGCATTTTCGTTAATCGTTACCGCTGCGGTCGTGTGTGGTATGAATACTGTTACCAAACCGCTGGAAATATCGTTTTGACGAATGATATCCCGGATTTGAGCGGTGATATCAATGAACTCCGTGCGATTGTTTGTTTTTACTGAAAATTTTTGCACAATAAATACCTCAGGTTTTTAGTTTTTTCTTTTTGGCTGCCGGAAACAGGATATTATTTAATATCAACCGGTAGCCGGGTGAATTTTTATGCAGCCGCAAATCAGTGGGCGGATCGCCAACGCGGTGGGTATAATCCTCGGGATCATGCCCGCCGTAAAAAGTGAACGTACCTTTACCGTGATTTCCATGGATATACTTAATTTCGTTGCTGCCTTCAATTTTACCCATAATGGTCATGTGATCTTTAATCCGCTCCTGGCGAAACATGGTGGTTTGACCCATAAATCCCTTAACGACATTCACATGATTTTGTGTAAGCATGGTCGGGACCGGATCGTACTTGGCGGAGAATTCAAAAAGGGTAAAATAATCGCTTTCCGGATCGCGCACGCGGGGCTGATGACTTGGCGGCGTATCGATATCGGAAAATTCATAGATCGCCGGATTTGTATAGAGATTAAAATCCGTGAAAGCAAGGGTCAGGTCGTAATTGAGGCGGCTCTTGTAATTGGGATCCACAGGATCGCCGTCAAACACGGCGTCGCAGATATCGGTTTTTTCAGCGGACAGGGCGATGTCGAGTGCGTCGGTGGCGGAGCACATGGCAAACAAAAATCCGCCGCTATCCACGTAACTTTTTATCTCCCGGGCAACGGCGCTCTTTTCTTTGCTCACTTTGTTATAACCCAGCTCCGCCGCCAGTTTCTCGGCCTCGAGTTGTTGCTTAATATACCATGTTTCGTTGCGGAAGGAGGCCCAGAATTTGCCATACTGGCCGGTGAAATCCTCATGATGCAGGTGCAGCCAGTCGTATTCCTGAAGTTTTCCTTCCAGCACCTTGCGGTCGTAGACTTTATCGTATTCAATTTCGGCATAGGTGAGGACGAGCGTCACCGCATCATCCCAGGGCTGATAATTGGGCGGGGTGTAAACAGCGATCTCCGGGGCTTTTTCCAGCAGAACGCGCTCCATATTCTGACTTTCGATATCGGCGTAAATTTGATTGACCTGTACGCTGCTGATTTGTTCGTAGTTTACGCCGCGCAGCAGACATTCGTTTCTGAAAAGTTCGCTGTCGGTAAACAAAAATGAACCACCCCGATAATTGAGCAGCCACTCTATGTTAACATCATTTTTTAAGACCCAGTAAGCGACGCCGTATGCCTTCAGATGATCGCTCTGTGAAAGATCCATCGGGATCAGCAAATACTGGGCGAAGGTAAAATTGACAATAAAGAAGAAGGTTATCGCGATTTTTGACAAAAATTTCATGGTAATTCCGTTTCCTCGATTTTTGATGACAGCGCTCTTGCTTGGATTCTTGCTTTATCCAGATAAAAACTTGTCGGATAATCCAAAATAATTTTTCTGAAATAAGCCAGGGCCTGATGATGATTTTCCTGCTTTAAATTAATTTGGGCCAGGGTAAAATAGACCTGATCAATCTGCTCGAAATCGGGATGGGATTCAACCAGACTGGCGGAAATTTCCGCGGCACGATCCAGGCGACCCAGTTTTCTGAATAAACGGACAGCGCGCAGGGCGGCATGGGGACTGATTGGTTTTCCGGTATCATAAACCTCAATAAATTTTTCGGCGGCTTCGGAGGCTTTGTTTCTGCGCTGCAGCAGTTCGGCGTTCGCGAATCTGGCAAAAGTTGCCGAGTCTGATGCAAACTGGTCGATTGTATAGATGCGCCCCAGGCAATTATTGGAAAGACTATCACTCATTTTCAGATGTGATAAGACGGCATGGTACATGGCTTTTGCAGCCGAAAACTGACCCTGGTAATATTTGATTTCCGCCAGATGGAAACGGCCTAAATCTTTAAACCGCTTGTTGTTTACTTTTTGATAGTATCGTACAGCGGTCGGTAAATCATTCTTCAGTACATAGCAATCGGCCAGTTTCATAAAAACCGGATCATTTCCCTTTTTGCCGAATTCAGGCCGGGTTAGTCTGTCAAAAAGTTGGATTGCCCGGTCGAGATCATTATAAAAATTTTTATGAATATCACCCAGCAGTTCAATGCTGCGCTGCACAACCGGCCTGACTTTGTTTTGACGGATTAGCCGCTCTAATATTTCCACGGCATCGTTTACCTGCATCTGGGCGGCATCATTTTGTCCGGAATCGGCCAGCGAAAAGCCTTGCCTGTATAGGTTTCCGGCAATTTCATGCTCCAGCTTTTGTCTGATATCGGTTTCGGATGTGGATTCAAGCAGCAGCCGGTAAGTATTTATGGCATAAACAAAGGCGCCGTTGGCTTCCGCTTCGCGGGCAAAACGCATCAGATAATTTTTATCGCTGTTTTCAGTATGAATGCGTTTATAAATGCGAAATGCACGATCAAAATTTCTCCGTTTTATGTAAAGGCCGGCCAGCAATTCTTCCAGCTCCGGCTCCGTTTTACCGGATGCATCAAGAAAAGCCTGAATGGAACCGATCACCCGTGCAAGCGCTTCGTCATCTTTGGTCATGCTGATGATCTGGGAGCGTATGTAGGAAAGTTGTTTTTTATAACTGAGATAATATTTCAGATAATAGTTAACGGCCTGCTCATAATTGAGCTGTATTTTGTAAAGCATGGCAATGTCCCGGTACAGCATTTCGGGATTGTTTACGTTTTTAACGGCCAGCCTGAATACTGCGATCGCCTCATCGAACAGGCGCAGTTCTACCATGGCCATGGCAACTAAACGGTACGCGGTTGCATTTTCCGGTTGCGCCTGATAAACCGACTGCCAGGCAGACATGGCTTTGCCTTCCTGATTATTTTGGAAATAGGCGTGTCCGAGATCGATTTTATAATTCAGCCGGTTGGGATAGCGTTCCAGCAACTTTTCATAAAAGCGGATCATTTCTTCATATTTTTGCAGTTTTGAAAAACACTTGCGGATTCCGGTTATCACCTGATGCGATTCATTACCGCGTTGAAATTCCTGCATGTAAATTTTCAGCGCACCTTCGTAGTTGCCGGTCATCTCCAGTGAATTGGCAAACTGCAGGCGCTGATTTTGCTGGGCGGATAATATGCTGACAGTTCCCAAAATCAGAACAAAAACAATGTTAAGAGTCAGAAAATTTCGAAAATATTTCATCACTGATAAGCATCCCTTCAGGTGTTAAGCAAAAAAAATGTTCATTAAACCGGCCAAATCCGGCGTTGACGAGCGGTGTGATGACCTCACTATACTTATCCGGAAAAGATACGCCAAAAATTTTTCTGAAATCTGTCAGATCCAGGCCGCGGTAAGTGCGCAGGCTGAGAAAAATGTGTTCAAATTCCAAAGTTTTTTTATCCACGGTTTCCATTTGTTCCAGCGGAGCTTCACCGCAATTGATTTTAGCTATATAGCCGGATAATGAACGAACATTACTCCGCCGCTCATTATTCCTGAAAGAATGGGCGGAAGCGCCGAATCCCAGATATTCGCTGTGATTCCAGTATTTATAATTGTGCCGCGAAATATATGCCGGCGATCTGGCAAAACTGGATATCTCGTATGCCATATATCCGCCATCCGATAACGTTTGCAGTGTTTTCAGAAAAAATTCGCGTTCTTTGTTATCATTCACCGCAATAATTTCGTTGTTTAACAATCTTGTATGAAAAGGAGTTCCCGGTTCAAAGGTTAAATTATAAGCGGAAATGTGTTCGGGTGAAAATTCCAGGGCTATGCGCAGATTGTTCTGCCATTGTTCAATCGACTGACCGGGAATGGCATAGATCAGGTCAATCGAGATATTATCAAAACCTGTTTCACGGATTTTATCCATCATTTGCCGGGCCTGTTCGGCATTGTGAATCCGCTCCAGGAAATTCAGATCATTGTCAAAAAAACTCTGCACACCGACGCTGAGACGGTTTATATGCGCGTGGTGATAAAAACTGAGATTATCTTCGGCAAGGGCACCGGGGTTTATTTCCAGCGTTATTTCTGCGTCATCGGTGAATGAAAACTTTTTATGAAGCTGATTGAGCAGGGCGTCGAGCTCTGCTTCACTGAGCAGCGATGGCGTGCCGCCGCCGATATAAAGCGTATCAAAACGCGGGGGCGGACCGGAAAAGGCATCATACATATTTATTTCTTTATTCAGGGCGGAAAGATAGGCGCTGCGCAGGGATTGATCACTTGTTGAAAAAAAATCACAATAACCGCACTTGTGCAGGCAAAAGGGAATATGGACGTAAATGCCCGGTTTTTGGGAAATGCTGATTTTCACTGGTTTATCATAGGCATTGTTATCTGATTACACGGCCGATTCTTTCAAAACGAATTTTATTGAAAAAGCTGGTCCAGGGTACGTGTGAATCCCAAGAAAAGTAAATAATCAGTCCCTGACCGATGATATGATCGCGCGTGACGAATCCCCAGGCGCGGCTGTCAGAGCTGTTGTCACGGTTATCGCCCATCACCCAGTAAGAATCCTCCGGTATCGTGATCGGGCCGTAGTTGTCGCGGCTGCCCAGATTACGGAATGTGGGAAAAAAGTGTTTACCCTCATCCCTGTCGAAGACGCGCGGATCCACATGTTTGAGTTTGGGCGGAACCGGAAAAGGTTCGCCGTCGACAAACAGTTTTTTGTCCTTGTATAAAACAGTCTGTCCCCCGGTGGCGATGCACCGCTTAATGTAATCCAGTCGCGGATCGGCCGGATACCTGAAGATAACCACGTCGTAAGGTTTCGGTTCCCGAAGCGAGGGAAAGCGGAACCAGGGGACGTCAAATCCGATATCGGTATAGGGAATGCCGATCCATTCCGGCGTACGCATTCCGTAGTTGAATTTGTTAACCAGAAGGAAATCGCCGACAAGCAGCGTGTCTTCCATCGATGATGTGGGTATCGTATAGGCCTGAACTATTAGCTGTCTGATGATGAGCGCAGCGATCAGCGCGCCGAACAAACCTTCTGTGAAATCCTTGAATTTGCTTTTAGGGGTATCCTTTTTCTTACTCAATTGTCCTCCTCGGCAGTAGGTAGCGTCGTCATTGATTTATGAAATGAACCAAGGTACAAAACAACGCCTATTTTTCCGTTTCCATTGACAGTACGGCCAAAAACGCCTCCTGTGGAATATCGACGCGGCCGACTTGCTTCATACGCCTTTTACCTTCTTTTTGTTTCTCTATCAGTTTGCGTTTACGGGTAATATCACCGCCGTAACATTTTGCGGTTACGTTTTTGCGCAATGCTTTTACGGTTTGACGGGAAATAATTTTACTGCCCACGGCAGCCTGTATAATCACTTCGAACATCTGGCGCGGGATTACGGACTTCAGATGCTGGCATAAGCGCTGACCCATCTCATAGGATTTATCCTGATGAACGATCGAGGACAGGGCGTCAAGCGGTTCGCCGTTAATGAGGATATCCAGTTTGAGCAGCTTGCCCGCGCGGTATTTATCGAATTCATAATCGAATGAAGCATAACCGCGGGTATGCGATTTCAGTTTATCGTAGAAATCAAAAATAATTTCCGCAAGCGGGAAATAAAACTGCATATCCACGCGATTGGTATCGAGATAGGTTGTAGATTTGAAGATCGCCCGCTTTTCCTGTCCCAGTTTCATGATATTGCCGATATATTCGGGCGGTGAAATAATCTGCGCTAAAATATAGGGCTCTTCGATATAATCGATTTTACCGGGATCGGGGAAATCGGAAGGATTATCGATTTCGACAGACTCACCGTTACTCAAATAAATACGATAAACAACGTTGGGCACGGTATTGATAATTTCAAGATCGTATTCCCGTTCCAGTCGTTCCTGAATGATTTCCATATGCAGCAGTCCTAAAAATCCGCAGCGGAATCCGAATCCCAGCGCTTTGGATGTTTCCGGCACAAAGGATAGCGCGGCATCGTTGAGCTTCAGTTTATCCAGGGCCTCGCGCAGATATTCAAAGTCTTCCGAATTAATCGGATAGATACCCGAAAAGACCATCGGCTTAACCTCGCGGTAGCCGGGCAGGGGTTTATCCGCCGGATCTTTGGCGTGGGTTACGGTATCGCCGACCTTGGTGTCCTCGACATCTTTCGCACCGGAAATCAGGTAACCCACTTCCCCGGCTTTGAGCTCTTCAAGAGGTTGTTTGGTAATACGCAGGATGCCGAGCTCATCGGCGTCAAATTTCTTTTTTGTGCTGTAAAAGATGATCGGATCGTTTTTTTTCAGCGTACCGTTGAACACGCGGATATAGCTGATTGCGCCCCGGTAACTATCGAACACGGAGTCAAAGATCAGTGCCTGTAATTTGGCGTCGGGATCGCCCTTCGGCGGCGGAATGTACCTGATGATTGCCTCGAGAATTTCATCCACACCCTGACCGCTTTTGGCGCTGGTCAGAATAATTTCTTCTTCCCCGCATCCGATTAATTCGATAATCTGATGTTTAACGGATTCAACCTGGGCGCTGGGCAGATCGATTTTATTGATCACCGGAATAATGGCCAGATCACTCTCGACGGCCAGGTAAAGATTACTGATGGTTTGCGCTTCAACGCCCTGGGCGGCGTCAACGACCAGCAAAGCGCCTTCGCAGGCCGCCAGACTGCGTGAAACTTCATAGCTGAAGTCCACGTGACCCGGCGTATCAATGAGATTGAAAATATATTTTTCCTTTTTATTCGGCACGTAAATCATGCGTACGGCATGCGATTTTATAGTGATGCCCCGTTCGCGTTCCAAATCCATGCTGTCCAGCATCTGATCTTTGAAATCCCGCTCGGCAATGGTTTGCGTGCGCTGAAGCAGCCGGTCGGCAAGCGTGGATTTGCCGTGATCGATGTGCGCGACGATGCAAAAATTTCTTATATAATCTAAATACATAAATTCCGTTCTTAATAACTGTAAAACCTATCAAACTACTTAAATAAGCAATGAAAAGCAACTTGAACACCGTCTCTGAGATGCACTCAATTATAGCCAAAAATATTTGTCCCGCCCGGGCGGGATAAAACTGCTAAAAAATCCTCACGCCCCCCCACCCCTTGCTTCCCTTCCCCCGCTCGCGGGGGAGGGGATACAGGGGAGATATTATGTTTAGGGGCGAGTGACAAAATTAA
>CAYXRA010000036.1:0-33149 GCA_964467525.1 uncultured Calditrichaceae bacterium | reverse complement strand
TTGCCATTCGCGAAGGCGGTCGTACGGTTGGCGCCGGTGTTGTATCGGAAATTATTGAATAAGCTGAAGGTGGTAGCTGGTGAGAGATATAGTTATTCTGGCATGTACAACATGCAAAGAGCGGAATTATACGACAACAAAGAATAAACGTAAGCATAGCGGACGTATCGAGCATAAAAAGTATTGTCCGCGTTGTAACAGCAGAACCGTTCATAAAGAAAGTAAATAAAAAATAAGCAGTTAGGCGTGTAGCTCAATTGGCCAGAGCACCGGTCTCCAAAACCGGGGGTTGGGGGTTCGAGTCCCTCCACGCCTGCTGTATTTTTTATTTGAAATTCGGGAGTACGATCAAAAGATGATTAAAAAAGTACGGCAATTTGTGGAAGAAGTAAAAGTTGAGATGGGTAAGGTATCCTGGCCCACACATCAGGAGTTGATGAATTCGACGGTGATTGTAATTGTTGTAAGTATTATATTTACAATCTTTATCTTTTTATCCGATTTGATTGTTTCCAGGGTCGTAGAAATATTTTATTAATTTTTTTTGATTTTACGAGGTATTAGTTGTGGCTGACAAAAAATGGTATGCACTGCGTGTCTATTCTGGTAAAGAAGCCCGCGTAAAAGCACATATTGAAAGCGAAGTTAAACTTCAGGACATTGAAGACAAGGTCGGGCATATTATCATACCCTCGGAAAATATTATCGAAATGAAGGATGGCAAAAAGCGTGTAAAAAACCGCGTGTTTTTTCCGGGATACATGCTGATCGAAATGGTCCTCGATCATCAGACAAAACACGTCATTGCTAATGCCCCCGGTGTTGTCAGCTTTGTCGGTCCTAAAAATGAGCCGACGCCGCTGCGTGAGTCTGAAGTTGCAGGGATACTTGGTAAAATTGAAAAAAGTCGTGAAACGGAAATTAAAGGCAAGGTATCCATCCCCTTTAAGTTGGGCGATCCGATTCGCGTTATTGACGGGCCGTTTAATGATTTTACCGGTTTTGTGGAAGAAATCAATGAAGAAAAAAACAAAGTAAAAGTAAATATCAGCATATTTGGTCGACCGACGCCCGTTGAACTGGATTTTTTACAGGTTGAACTCGAGAAATAAATAATTGTAACTGAGGTTTAAACGATTATGGCAAAAAAGATAGCTGCAAAAATTAAACTGCAGATTCCTGCGGGGCAGGCTAAGCCTTCACCGCCGGTTGGTCCGGCACTGGGTCAGCACGGTGTTAACATTATGGAATTTTGTAAGGCATATAATGCAAAAACACAGGATCAGGCAGGAATGATTATTCCCGTCGAGATTACCGTCTATGCCGATCGTTCCTTCACGTTCATCACCAAAACGCCGCCTGCCGCCGATTTACTGATCAAGGAGGCGAAAATTGAAAAGGGTTCTTCGGAGCCAAACGTAGATAAAGTTGGCAAAGTAACCAAAGATCAGGTTAGAAAAATAGCAGAAATAAAGATGGCCGACTTAAATGCCGCAGATGTTGAAGCTGCAATGCGCATGATTGAAGGAACGGCGCGCAGTATGGGAATTGTTGTTCAGTAACTAAAAAAATAATTGAGGTTAGAATGAAGCGTAGTAAACGATATCGTGAGCTCATTGCTAAAATTGATCGTAGTACGGAATATCCGATCGCCGATGGCGTTAAGCTTCTGAAGGCTACATCGAACGCCGGGTTCGATGAAACGGTCGAGATAGCAATGAGGCTGGGTGTCAATCCGCGACATGCAGATCAGATGGTAAGAGGAACAGTAACACTTCCTCACGGTACCGGTAAGAGTGTTCGGGTTATTGTATTTGCAAAAGGAGAGAAAGTGCAACAGGCACTTGACGCCGGCGCAGATTTCGCAGGTCTGGATGAACTTGCAGAAAAAATAAATGGCGGCTGGCTCGATTTTGATGTGGCTGTCGCTTCCCCTGATGTTATGAGTATTGTAGGTCGCCTGGGCCGGGTTTTGGGGCCGCACGGCTTGATGCCCAATCCTAAAAGCGGGACTGTTACACCTGATGTTGCCGAAGCAGTGACAGAAATTAAGGCTGGTAAAATCGACTTTAGAGTTGATAAGACCGGAATTTTACATACGGGAATAGCGAAAGTCTCCTTCGAAGAGCAAAAAATTGTTGAAAATATAAAAGCCTTTGTTCAAACGGTGATTAAGCTGAGACCCACATCAGCAAAAGGTGCGTACCTGAGATCCATTTCCATATCCAGCACGATGGGGCCGGGTATCTTTCTGGATCGATCATCGTCAAGTTATACTGTTTAAAAATTGTTCGGGGAAATACTTATGGCTACTCAGGAAAAAATAAAAGTTGTAGAGGAATATACGGAAAAGTTCAGACAGGCAAAGAGTGTCTTTCTTTCTGATTTTTCCGGACTGGATGTGCATACGGTAACGGAAATGCGCAAACAATTCCGGGAAGCGAATGTGGAATATAAAGTGCTCAAAAACCGCCTGGCAAAACGGTCCTTAAACGATGCCGGTATCGATAAGCTTGATCCGCATCTGAGAGGCGTAACGGGATTTGCAATTGGTTATGACGACCCGGTTGCGCCCGGACGTGTTATCAAAGATTTTAATAAAAAGAAAGAACTGTTAAAACTCAAAGTTGCCTATTTCGAAGGGCGGGTTTTTGAAGGAAAAGACGCCGAAGCACTGGCCGATTTGCCCACGAGGGAAGAATTGATGGCAAAACTGCTGGGTACCCTGCAGGCGCCGATGACCAAACTGGCTGCAACCCTGCAGGCTTCGATGCAAAAATTAGTTGGAACATTAAACGCTGTAAAAGCAGAAAAAGAAAAATAAAAGTCAGATAAATTATTGTGTAATTTGGAGGTGAATGATGGCCGAAGTTCAAAGAAATGACGTGCTTTCCTATCTGGAAAATGCCAGTATGTTGGAAATTTCTGAATTAATTAAAGAAATCGAAGAAAAATTTGGTGTGACTGCCGCCGCTGCCGCGCCCGTTGCTGTGGCTGCCGGTCCCGGCGCCCCTGGTGCTGCGGAAGCAGAAGAAGAACAAACCGAATTCGATGTTATTTTAACTTCAGCAGGCGATAAGAAAATTCAGGTTATTAAAGTTGTCCGTGCAATTACCAGTCTGGGTCTGAAAGAAGCCAAGGCACTGGTTGACGAGGCACCCAACCCCATCAAAGAGGGTATTCCCAAAGCCGAAGCCGAAGATATTAAAAAACAGATCGAAGAAGTTGGCGGTAACGTCGATATCAAATAATTTTCGTATTGAGAATTAATAAAGTAACGAGGTATACCTTTGGAAGGTAAAAAACTCATAGATCGTCATGTTTTTATGCGCATTCCACCGGCGATCGAGTATCCGGATTTGCTTGAAATTCAGACGAAATCGTTTGAAGAGTTTATGCAGGCTAAAACCGCCCCGGAAGAACGGGAAGAAAAAGGCTTGCAGGCTGTTTTCAAAAGCATTTTTCCGATTACCGACAGCGCCGGAAATTTTGAATTGCAGTTTGTCGAATACAATATTGACAAACCTAAATACAATGTGCGGGAATGCCAGGAGCGCGGCGTCAGTTTTGCAGTGCCAATCAAAGCCAAACTGCGTCTTGCCATTAAGGATATGACTGGTGAAACAGATAATTTTACTGAATTTATCGAACAGGATGTTTACCTGGGCAACATGCCCTTTATGACCGAACGCGGCACATTTATTATAAATGGCGCCGAGCGGGTTGTGGTAAGCCAGCTGCACCGTTCTCCGGGTGTATTCTTTTCAGATACCCTGCATCCAAACGGTACGCCCCTTTATTCCGCACGGATTATTCCATTCCGCGGTTCATGGGTTGAGTTTACCACGGATGTAAACGATGTTATGTTTGTTTATATCGACCGCAAGAAGAAATTTCCGGTCACTATGCTGCTCAGGGCAATTGGCATCTCAACCAATGAAGAGATTATAGACCTGTTCGAACTCGGTGAAGAAGTAAAAATTAAACCCGGTAATTTCGATCCGCTTATCGGCAAATTTTTAGGCGCCGACATCGTTGATAAAAATACCGGTGAAGTGATTGCGGAACAGGGAAAAGATATTACGGTCGAAATGCTCGAACAGTGCGTAAGCATGGGCGTAGATTCGATTAAAATGGTTCGCCCGTCCGATCCCAACTCTCCGAATATCATTCTGAATACCCTGCGCAAAGATTCGGCACAGAATGACGTACAGTCGATCGAAGCCATTTACCGGCAGTTACGCTCCGGCGAGCCACCCGATATCGAAACAGCGCGCGGATTGATCGAACGGATGTTCTTCAATGAAAAGCGTTACGACATGGGGGCCGTCGGTCGTTACCGTATTAATAAAAAACTAAATCTCGATATCCCGTACGACAAAACCGTATTAACCCACGAAGATATCGTGGCCATTATCAACTATTTGCTCGACATGCGCGAAGGGCTGAAACCGACCGATGACATCGATCATCTCGGTAACCGGCGGGTGCGCACCGTTGGCGAGCAGTTGGCCGCACAATTCAGCGTGGGACTCTCGCGTATGGCGCGTACGATAAAAGAACGGATGAATATCGGAGATTCGGATAAATTAACGCCCCAGGATTTGGTTAATGCCAGGACAATTTCCTCGGTTATTAATACCTTTTTCGGGACTTCACAGTTGTCGCAGTTTATGGATCAAACCAATCCGCTGGCTGAACTGACACACAAAAGACGCCTGTCCGCATTGGGACCCGGCGGTTTAACACGCGAACGGGCCGGATTCGAAGTGCGTGACGTACATTACACGCATTATGGCCGGTTGTGTCCGATTGAAACGCCGGAAGGACCGAACATCGGTCTAATTTCCTCATTGTGTGTTCATGCCCGGATTAATGATTTCGGATTTATTGAAACGCCTTACAGAAAAGTGAAAGACGGAAAAGCGACCAAATCCATCGAATATCTTTCAGCAACCGAAGGCGATACTTATACGATTGCTCAGGTTAATGCCCCGCTCGATAAAGGCGGTAAGTTTATCCGCGATAGAATTAAGGCACGATATAAAGGTGAGTTCCCCGTTGTTTCACCGGATGAAGTGGAATACATGGACGTGGCAACAAACCAGATCGTGTCGCCTGCGGCATCGCTGATTCCGTTTCTGGAACACGATGATGCAAACCGTGCTTTAATGGGTTCGAACATGCAGCGGCAGGCTGTTCCGCTGATGATCCCCAAAGCACCGATTGTCGGAACGGGGATGGAAAAACGCATCGCGGACGACGCCAAAACCGTGGTTAAATCCGAACATGAAGGCGTTGTCGAATATGTCGATTCCGAAAGGATCGTGATAAAACTTGATAAAGTGGAAAAACCCACTTCCGGAAAGGCGCGTTTAATCGATCTGGAAGACCGCGTTGAATATGAAATGATCAAGTTTCGCCGTACAAATCAGGACACCTGTATTAATCATCGTCCGCTGGTAAGTCTGGGACAAAAAATATCCAAAGGCAATGTCCTGGCCGACGGATGTGCCACCGACCGCGGCGAGCTGGCGCTGGGCAAAAATGTGCTGGTTGCCTTCATGCCCTGGAAAGGATATAATTTTGAGGATGCGATTATCGTCAGTAACCGTGTAGTTCGCGACGATGTGTATACTTCAATCCATATCCAGGAGTTTGAACTTCAGGTGCGTGATACCAAACGCGGTGAAGAAGAACTGACCCGTGAAATTCCAAACGTCAGCGAAGACGCCACCAAAAATCTGGATGAAAACGGGATCGTACGAATAGGCGCCGAGGTGAACGCAGGCGATATTATTATAGGTAAAGTCACGCCCAAGGGGGAAACCGATCCCACGCCGGAGGAAAAACTACTCAAAGCGATATTCGGAACCAAAGCCGGTGATGTGAAAGACGCATCATTGAAAGCGCCTCCCGGAATGAACGGAATTGTCATTGAATCACGGTTGTTCTCCAGAAAGCGTAAAGAAAGTCATTCCAAAAAGGATGAAAAGAAAATTCTGGAAAAACTGGAACTTGAAGCGGAACGTAATCGAAACCGTGTCGTAGAAAAGCTTGCTGAAAATTTATCCGAGCATTTTGAAGGGATGAAGACCAGCGGCATTCGTTATGTTGACGGCAAAGTTGCGCTTAAAGCCAATACGGTAATCAATAAGGATAGTTTTTCCAAGGTTGATGTGCAGGGTCTGGATATTAATACGACCTGGTTCGAGGAAGATCCTAAAAACACCTTTGTACGTCAGATTTACGCGGATTACCGTAAAGTACTGCTTGATATCGACAACGATCTGAAACGCGAAAAACATAAAATTATGGTCGGTGACGAACTGCCTCCGGGTATTGTTCAGCTTGCCAAAGTTTATGTTGCTGAAAAACGAAAGCTGGCTGTCGGCGATAAAATGGCCGGACGACACGGAAATAAAGGTGTGGTATCCAAAGTTGTACCGATGGAAGACATGCCATTTCTTGATGATGGCACACCGGTGGATATCGTACTCAATCCGCTGGGCGTACCCTCGCGTATGAATCTCGGCCAGATTTTTGAAACGACACTGGGCTGGGCCGGATACAAGCTTGGCAAGCATTATGCAACGCCGGTATTTGACGGCGCCCGGATTGATGATCTGCTGAATGAGATGAAAGAAGCCGGCCTCAATGAGTCGGGTAAGGTTGAACTTTTCGACGGCAGAACCGGTCAGCGTTTCGATAAGCCGGTAACGGTTGGCTTTATTTACATGATGAAATTATCCCATCTTGTGGATGATAAGATTCACGCCCGTTCAATAGGACCCTATTCACTGATCACACAGCAGCCGCTTGGCGGTAAAGCCCAGTTCGGCGGCCAGCGGTTCGGTGAAATGGAAGTGTGGGCGCTCGAAGCTTATGGCGCCGCCTATACCTTACAGGAAATTTTAACCGTAAAAAGTGATGATGTAACCGGACGATCGAAAACATACGAATCGATTGTAAAGGGTGAAAATCTGCCCGATGCGGGTACACCGGAATCTTTTAATGTCCTTGTGCGTGAACTGCAGGGACTTGGTTTAAAAGTAAGATTAGAATAGTATGATCGGGCAGTTCAGCCCGGTATAATTACTGATAGGAGTGGTATCTTGACTATCAAGAGAGGACCCAACAAATTTAATTCAATTATTATCGGATTGGCGTCACCAAACGATATTCTGGATCAATCGCATGGTGAGGTTACCAAGCCGGAAACAATTAATTACAGGTCGTTTAAACCTGAAAAGGACGGTCTGTTCTGTGAAAAAATATTTGGTCCCGTAAAGGACTGGGAATGTCACTGCGGAAAATATAAACGGATCAGATACAAAGGCATCATCTGCGACCGGTGCGGGGTAGAAGTAACCCAGAAAAAGGTGCGCCGCGAACGGATGGGGCACATTAGTCTGGCCGTACCCACGGTGCATATCTGGTTCTTCCGTTCTCTGCCGTCAAAAATCGGTAATTTACTGGATATGTCGCCAAAGGATCTTGAAAAGATCATCTACTACGAGAGCTATGTGGTGATTAATCCCGGTAAGAGCAATCTTAAAAAGAAGCAGCTCATTAACGAGGAAGAATACTTCAATCAGCTCGATAGTCATGGCGATCTGAATGAAGAATTAGCCGATGACGATGAAAATAAATTCGTCGCTAAAATCGGCGGTGAAGCGATTCATCACCTGTTAAAAGATCTCGAAATGGAAGAGTTGTCCGCAGATCTGCGGCGTTCGGTTAAGCAGGAAACCTCGGAGCAGAAAAAAGCCGACGCCTTAAAACGTCTGAAGGTTGTCGAAGCGTTCCGCATGCGGGAAGAGAATACGGAATACCGCAACAAGCCGGAATGGATGGTTTTTGATGTTATTCCGGTAATTCCGCCAGAACTCAGGCCTTTGGTGCCGCTCGAAGGCGGACGCTTCGCCACGAGCGATTTAAATGATTTATACCGCCGTGTGATCATCAGAAATAATCGTCTTAAAAAACTTCTGGAAATTAAAGCGCCGGAAGTGATTTTAAGAAATGAAAAAAGGATGCTCCAGGAAGCGGTTGATTCACTCTTTGATAATTCGAAACGTTCGGCGGCGATGCGCTCCGACGGCGACCGTCCATTAAAATCCTTATCGGATATGCTCAAAGGCAAACAGGGCCGGTTCCGTCAGAATCTGCTTGGTAAGCGTGTTGATTATTCCGGCCGTTCCGTTATCGTTGTCGGTCCAGAATTGAAACTGCATGAATGCGGTCTGCCGAAGGATATGGCGATTGAGCTTTTCAAGCCATTCATTATCCGCAAGTTGGTCGAGCGTCGTTATGTAAAAACGGTTAAAAGCGCTAAGAAATTGGTGGAACGGCGCGGACCGGAAGTCTGGGATATCCTGGAAGAAATTATTGACGACCATCCGGTGCTCCTGAACCGGGCGCCGACCCTGCACAGGCTGGGTATCCAGGCGTTTCAGCCGGTTCTCATCGAAGGTAAGGCAATCCGGATTCACCCGCTGGTATGCGCGGCATTCAATGCTGACTTTGACGGTGACCAGATGGCTGTTCATATCCCGCTTTCGTATGAAGCACAAGTGGAAACAAAATTGCTTATGCTCTCAAGTCATAATATCCTGTCTCCTTCGAGCGGTAAACCTATCACCGTACCGAGTCAGGACATCGTGCTGGGCTGTTATTATATGACCAAAATGCTGCCCGATGCAAAGGGGCAGGATATGTTGTTTTCGGGTCCGACTGAAGTTATCGCCGCGTATAACGCGGAAAAGGTGGCACTGCATGCCAAAATTAAAGTCAGAATTAATGGCAAGGTTGTAGAAACGACTACCGGCCGGGTATTGTTTAACGAAATCGTTCCGGATGAAATCGGCTTCATCAATGAGCTGCTTTCGAAAAAGACGCTTTCCAGCATTATTTCCGAATGTTACCGGGTTGCCGGCAACAAAACAACCTCTATCTTTCTTGATCAGCTTAAGGACCTCGGGTTCGAAGCGGCAATGCAATCAGGCGTTTCCGTCGGTTTATCGGATGTGGTTGTCCCGTCCGAAAAACGGGATATGGTTAAAAAAGCACAGCAAGAGGTTGATATTATTCAGCAGCAATATGAAGCCGGTATCATCACCGACGGCGAGCGTTACAATAAAATTATTGACATCTGGACACGTGTTACCGCAGATGTGGCCGAAACGATGTTTAACAAACTCAAGGTCAATCAAAAAGGATTTAACTCTTTCTATATGATGACCGACTCCGGCGCCCGTGGCAGTAAAGAACAGATTCGTCAGTTGGCTGGTATGCGCGGTTTGATGGCCAAACCGCAGAAAACGCTTACCGGACAAACCGGTGAAATTATTGAAAACCCGATTACGGCAAACTTCTTCGAAGGACTGTCTGTAATCGAGTACTTCATCTCCACACACGGTGCCCGCAAGGGGTTGGCTGACACGGCCCTGAAAACGGCGGACGCCGGTTATCTGACCCGTCGTCTGGTGGATGTGGCTCAGGATGTGATCGTAACCCTGGACGACTGCGGTACGATTCTTGGTATGGATGTCTCTGATCTTAAAGAAGGTGAAGAAATTATTGAGCCACTTTCAGACCGCGTTTTGGGACGCGTTCTCGCTGATGACATCGTTGATCCGGTATCCCAGGAGCGAATAGCCAAACGGGGCGATATGGTAGATGAAGAGATTGCCGATCATATCTCGAAATCTTCTATCGAAGTCGTGCGTGTGCGCACCGAGTTGACATGTGAAGCGCGTCAGGGTATATGCTCGCTCTGTTACGGCAGAAATCTGGCAAGCGGTGATCTGGTAGAAGAAGGGGAGGCGGTTGGCGTAATGGCTGCCCAGAGTATTGGCGAGCCGGGAACGCAGCTGACATTAAGAACTTTTCACATCGGTGGCACGGCCGCGCATATTGCGGCAGAATCGCACATCGCTGCCAAAGTTGATGGTAAAGTGAAAATCATTAATCTGAAATCTGTCGTAAATAATCAGGGTGATCGGGTTGTGCTCGGTCGTAACGGTAAAATAGAACTGCTCGATTCGGACAACCGGCCTATCTCTAACTATAATATTCCATACGGCGCAACAATGCATGTGGAGGAAGGACAGAAAATACAACGCGGACATATATTGTTCGACTGGGATCCCTATTCATCGGTTATTATCGCAGATAAATCAGGTACGGTAAAATTTAAGGATATTCTGGAAAATGTAACCTATCGTGAAGAGCTTGATGATCAGACCGGATTGAAACAGCGCGTTATTATTGAATCGAAGAATAAAAATATTAGTCCGCATATTTATATAATAGATGAGGATGAAAAACAGATCGGTCAGTACATTATTCCGATAAAATCATTTTTACAGGTGAATGATTCCGCGCAGGTTAGTGCCGGTGACATACTTGTCAAAATTCCGAGAGAATTTGGGAAAACCCGTGATATCACCGGTGGTTTGCCTCGTGTTGCCGAGCTCTTTGAAGCACGGCAGCCTAAAAATAAAGCCGTTGTCAGTGAAATTGACGGCCATGTTAAATTCGGCGGCGTTAAACGTGGTATCAGGGAAGTAATTATCGAGTCCGAATTGGAAAAAAAGAAGTACTCTATTCCGCATGGTGTACATATTCTGGTTCATGAAAATGATTATATAGAGGCCGGTGAACGCTTAACCGATGGCGCCATATCGCCGGAAGACATTTTGAAAATCAAGGGGCCGGGTAAAGTACAGGAATATCTGGTTAACGAAATTCAGGAAGTTTACCGCTTGCAGGGTGTAAAAATTAATGATAAGCACATCGGTGTGATTGTGCGTCAAATGCTGCAAAAGGTTCGCGTGGAAGATTCCGGCGATACTTCATTCCTGCCCGGCGATCAGGTACATCGTGGTGATTTCTTTGCTGAAAATGCAAAAATTGCCAACAAGATCGTTGTTACCGATCCGGGTGATTCACTTTTCCGGGAAGGCGCAATATCAGATAAAAAGAGCGTTGACGTCATCAACAGAGATCTGAAGAGCGCTAAGAATAAACCGGTTAAATTCCGCAAAACTAAACCAGCGACTTTTACACCGCTGTTACTGGGTATTACGCAGGCAGCACTGACAACCAGGAGCTTTATCTCCGCTGCTTCGTTCCAGGAAACCACGCAGGTATTAACTGATGCCGCAACAGCAGGTAAGGAAGATGAGTTGATCGGACTCAAGGAAAATGTAATCATGGGGCATCTGATACCCGCCGGAACCGGTATGTCGAAATACAACTATCTCGGAATGGATTTGGATGTGGAAGAAGAGGATGCGGAAGCGATCGATACTGAAAGTGAAGATAGTGAAGCTGTAGACGAGGTAAAAGATACAGCGGTAGATTCATCGGAATAAACAGTAAAAATACTAATTTTATGTTGATATAAGTCAAAAATTTGATTACATTATAAGTTTGTAACTTTTTTCGGAGGTTTAATTTTGCCGACTATAAATCAGTTGATTCGCAAGGGTCGCAGGGAAGTTTTGAAGAAGAATAAGGCGCCGGCCTTAGGCAATTGTCCGCAGAAACGCGGGGTATGCACGCGTGTTTACACTACGACGCCGAAAAAACCGAATTCGGCTTTGCGCAAGGTGACCCGTGTGCGTTTAACCAACGGAATAGAGGTTACTGCATACATTCCGGGAGAAGGACACAATTTGCAGGAACACTCTATCGTCCTGATCAGGGGCGGTCGTGTAAAGGATTTACCGGGTGTTCGCTATCATATAGTCAGAGGAACGCTGGATACCAGCGGAGTTGAAGACCGTAAGCAAGGTCGCTCAAAATACGGCACAAAAAAACCTAATGCATAATTAATCAGGTTGAGTTGGAGATAAAATGCGAAGAAGAAGGCCACCAAAACGATCTATATTACCTGATCCGAAATATAAAAATCAGGTTATTGCAAAATTTATAAACGGCTTGATGCTCCAGGGTAAACGAAGCGTAGCCGAGAGAATCTTCTATGGTGCGATGGATACTATTGAAGAGCGCCTGAAGAAAAATCCGGTGGACGTTTTCCGGAAGGCTATGGATAACGTGGCGCCGATTCTGGAAGTAAAGTCACGTCGTGTTGGCGGTGCAACCTATCAGGTACCCGTAGAAGTGCGCGATAGCAGACGCCAGGCATTAGCTATTCGCTGGCTGGTCAGATATTCAAGAGCCCGCAGTGAAAAAACCATGGCCGAAAGGCTGGCCGGTGAATTAATCGCTGCATATAAAAATGAAGGCTCTTCAGTTAAAAAACGGGAAGATACACATAAAATGGCGGAAGCGAATAAAGCCTTCGCTCATTTCAGATGGTAATTTTTGGTGATGGCAAAGAAATCAGGTAAAGAAAAAATACGCAACATCGGGATCATGGCGCATATCGACGCCGGTAAAACAACGACGACGGAACGGATTCTGTTCTACACCGGCAGGCTGCACCGCATGGGAGAGGTACATGACGGCGCGGCAACCATGGACTGGATGGAGCAGGAAAAGGAACGTGGCATTACCATTACCTCGGCGGCAACATCGATTAACTGGAAAGGAACCGATATTAATATAATCGATACGCCGGGGCATGTTGACTTCACTGTTGAAGTAGAACGTTCGTTGCGTGTGCTGGACGGCGCCATTGCACTATTCTGTGCGGTGGGCGGCGTTGAGCCACAATCCGAGACGGTCTGGAGGCAGGCTGATAAATACAAAGTACCGCGGATAGCCTTTGTAAATAAAATGGACCGGATCGGAGCTGATTTCTACAATGTTCTGGAAATGATGAAAAAGCGGCTTTCGGCCAATCCCCTCCCGTTGCAAATTCCGATGGGAGAGGGTGATCTGTTTACCGGACTGATCGATCTGGTAAAAATGAAGTCCGTCATTTATAATGAAAGTTCTCTGGGCGCACTTTTTGAAGAAGGCGAAATACCGAAAGACCTAATTGATAAAGCTAAGCACTATCGAACCCAGATACTGGAATCCGTTTCCGAATATGACGACCATCTGATGGAAAAGTATCTTGAAGGTGAAGAAATCAGTATCGATGAGTTAAAAGCTGTGATTCGTAAAGGTACACTGGATGGGAAATTTACGCCGGTGTTATGCGGCTCCGCTTTTAAAAATAAAGGCGTGCAAAGATTGCTCGATGCGGTTCTCGATTATCTGCCCTCACCGATTGATGTTGAAGACGTTGTTGGGAAACATCCCAAGTCAGGTGAAGAACTAATCAGAAGGCCGTCTGATGATCAACCTTTTTCGGCGCTGGCTTTCAAAGTTATGGTCGATCCTTATGTCGGTAAATTGACATTTTTCCGGGTATATTCCGGACAGGTTAAAGTCGGTACTATGGTTTACAACCCGACCAGCGGCAACAAAGAGCGAATCGGCCGGATTTTGAAAATGCACGCCAACCACAGGGAAGACAAGCAAACCGTTTCCGCCGGTGATATCGCTTCCGTAGTCGGTCTAAAGAATACGCGCACCGGGGACACGCTATGCGATTTCCACAATCAGATCGTCCTCGAATCGATGCACTTTCCCGAACCGGTAATATCCGTAGCCGTGGAGCCCAAAACAAAAGCGGATCAGGAAAAACTGAGTACTTCGCTGGTAAAATTAAGTGATGAAGATCCAACATTTCATATCAGGACAAACGAAGATACGGGACAGACAATCATCAGCGGAATGGGTGAGCTTCATCTTGAAATTATAATTGACCGGCTGTTGCGGGAGTTCAAAGTAGGCGCCAATATCGGCAAACCGCAGGTAGCCTACAAGGAAACCATCACCGAATCGGTTGAAGCAGAAGGTAAATTTATCCGTCAGTCCGGCGGACGCGGACAGTATGGTCATGTTAAGGTTGTTATGGAACCGAATGAACCGGGAAAGGGATTTGAATTCGTTGATGAAATCGTTGGCGGTGTTATTCCAAAAGAATACATCAATCCGGTAAAAACGGGCATTGCAGACGCAATGAAAAACGGTGTCGTTGCCGGCTATCCCATTGAGGATGTCAAAGTACGTCTTTACGACGGCTCGTTCCATCAGGTTGATTCAAGTGAAATTGCTTTTAAAGTGGCTGGTTCAATGGCATTTCAGAACGGCGCCAGGAAAGCAAAACCGGTTTTGCTGGAACCAATTTTTAGCATAGAAATCGTCGTTCCCGAAGAGTATCTCGGCGATGTAATCGGCGATCTGAATTCGAGACGAGGTAAAGTATCCGAAATCGTGCCCAGGAAAGATGCTCAGGTTGTAAAAGGTTCCGTTCCCTTGAGCAAGGTATTCGGATATGCAACAGATTTAAGATCGATTACCCAGGGCAGGGCAATCTATACGATGCAGTTCTCGCATTATGCTCAGGTATCGCAGGAATTAGCTGAAAAAATTATTGCCAGTGTACATGGTGCAACGAAATAAATAATTTGAATTATATTCCCGGAGGATAAAATGGCAAAAGAAAAGTTTGATAGAAGTAAGCCTCATGTAAACATCGGTACGATTGGTCACGTTGACCATGGTAAAACCACATTAACCGCGGCGATTACTCAGGTTTTGGCCAAGGCCGGCGGCGCGGAATTCCGCAGCTTCGACAGTATTGACAATGCACCGGAAGAACGCGAACGCGGTATCACCATTGCAACCGCGCATGTTGAATACCAGACACCGAACCGTCATTATGCCCATGTTGACTGTCCGGGTCATGCTGACTATGTAAAAAACATGATCACCGGCGCTGCTCAGATGGACGGCGCGATTCTGGTTGTCAGTGCAGCCGACGGACCGATGCCGCAGACGCGCGAGCACGTATTGCTTGCCCGGCAGGTAAACGTTCCCAGTATCGTCGTTTTTCTGAATAAAACAGATCAGGTCGACGATCCGGAGCTGATCGAGCTGGTAGAGCTGGAGTTGCGGGAGCTTCTGTCCAGTTATGAATTTCCGGGTGATGATATTCCGATCATCCGTGGCAGTGCACTTGAAGCACTGAATCATCCCGAGGATGATGAAGCCAATAAGTGCATCTTGGAGCTGATGGAAGCGGTAGACAGTTATATTCCGACACCGGAGCGTGATATTGACCGTCCTTTCCTGATGCCTGTTGAAGACGTATTCTCGATTACCGGTCGCGGTACTGTAGGTACGGGTCGTATTGAGCGCGGCGTCGTCAAGGTTGGCGAAGAAGTAGAGATTATCGGACTGGGTGCGCACCGCAAAACGGTATGCACGGGTGTAGAGATGTTCCGTAAGATTCTGGATCGCGGCGAGGCCGGTGATAATGTTGGTTTACTGCTTCGCGGTATCAACAAGGAGGATCTGGATCGCGGTCAGGTTGTTGCCAAGCCGGGTTCGATCACCCCGCACACGAAATTCAACGGCGAAGTATACGTTCTGACTAAAGAAGAGGGTGGCCGTCATACGCCGTTCTTCGATGGTTATCGTCCGCAGTTTTATTTCCGTACCACGGATGTTACCGGTTCGATTAAACTGCCTGAGGGCGTTGAGATGGTAATGCCGGGTGACAATGTGACGGTAGTGGTAGAGCTTTTGAAAGAGATCGCCATGGAAAAAGAGCTGCGCTTTGCCATTCGCGAAGGCGGTCGTACGGTTGGCGCCGGTGTTGTATCGGAAATTATCGAATAGGCAGAAAAATATAATAATAAATGGAGATTGACGTGCCAAGTCAAACAATCAGGATTCGTTTAAAAGCTTATGATCATAATTTGATTGACAAATCAACGGATAAAATAATCAGAACAGCAAAGTCGACCGGGGCGGTAATTTCCGGTCCGATCCCTTTGCCGACGAACCGTTCTGTCTATACGGTACTTCGTTCACCGCACGTCGATAAAAAATCACGTGAACAATTTGAGACCAGAATTCATAAGCGACTTATAGATATTCTGAATGCTACCGGTAAAACCGTGGATGCTTTGATGAAGCTGGAATTGCCGGCAGGCGTTGATATTGAAATTAAAACATAATTAAGGCTCAAGGTCTGGAGAAACTATGGCTGGTTTAATAGGTCAAAAAATCGGAATGACCCAAATTTTCAATGAGCAGGGACTGGTAGTACCTGTGACTGTTGTGCAGGCAGGCCCCTGTTATGTTACTCAGATAAAGACGGAAGAATCGGACGGTTACAGCGCCGTTCAGATAGCTTTTTCAGATAAAAAGGAAAAACGCCTAACAAAAGCTTTAAAAGGGCATTTTGAAAAATCCGGTGTTGCACCGAAGCGTTATATCAGAGAGTTTGATTTTGGAAAAGAAGCTGAACTGAATTTGGGTGATGAGATAAAAGCAGACATTTTTAAGGAAGGCAGTACGGTTAAGGTGTGCGGCGTTTCAAAGGGAAAAGGTTTTCAGGGTACGGTAAAACGACACGGCTTTGGCGGAGGTCCGAAAACCCATGGTCAGTCCGACCGTCTTCGCGCACCCGGTTCGATCGGGCAGAGTTCATATCCTTCCCGTGTTATGAAGGGAATCAAAATGGGCGGCCGGATGGGGAATGACCGCCTGACCCTTAAGAATGTCAAGGTTGTAAAGGTCGATGCGGATAACAATCTGATATTTTTAAGAGGATCGTTACCCGGAGCAAAAAATTCACTGATAGAAATAACCAATTAGAAATAGTCGGTAAACAGGTAAGCTATGAAACTCAAAGTTCATGAACAAAATGGAAAGCAGACTACCAAAGAAGTAGATTTGCAGGATAAAATTTTTGCTATTGATCCCAGCGATCATGCGATTTGGCTGGATGTTCGGGTTCTGAGGGCCACACGCCGTCAGGGTACCCATTCATCAAAAGGCAGATCGGAAGTATCGGGTGGCGGCAGAAAACCCTTTCGTCAGAAGGGAACCGGCAGGGCCAGGCAGGGAACCATTCGCGCCCCTCATCATGTCGGAGGCGGCAAGGCGTTTGGTCCGAAACCCAAAAGCTATAATCTGAAGATCAACAAAAAAATGAGACTCCTTGCCAGGCGTTCGGCGCTAACCTATAAAGCACGGGACAATAAAGTTATCGTTGTTGAAAATTTCGACTTCGATGCGCCTTCCACAAGGCAGTTCCTGCAGTTACTTTCAGCCTTCAGCGTTGAAGATAAAAAGGTATTGCTTTGCACTGCGGATAATGCGCCGAAAGTCGTCAAATCGGCTGCCAATATTCATAAAGTACAGGTATGTGAATCAAACAACTTTTCTACATACGACATCCTCAGGGCAGATACGATGTTGATTCAGCAAGGTGCATTGGAAAAAGTTAATGAGGTGTTAGGACGATGAAGCATAATGTAAATTTACAACCGCTCTATACGGAAAAGATGGCAAATTTGCAGGAAACACTGAATAAATATGCCTTCAAAGTAGATCGCCGGGCAAATAAAATTGAAATAAAGCGGGCGGTTGAAGATAAGTTTGAAGTCAAGGTCAAATCGGTTCGTACAATGAATATGCCTGGAAAAATGCGCCAGCAGCTTACCCGTGCAGGGCGCTTTTACGGCAGAAGACCTGGCTGGAAAAAAGCAATCGTAACCCTGGAAAGCGATCATAAACTGGACTTATTCGGAAACGTCTAAAACTGATGCGGAGCATATAAATGGGAATCAAAACATTTAAACCGAAAACACCGGCTCAGAGATTTAAATCCGTAAGCGATTTCGCTGAAATTACCAAAAGTAAGCCGGAAAAATCGCTGCTTGAGCCGTTGAAGAAAAGCGGCGGACGAAACAGCAGAGGACGCATTACATCCGCGCACCGTGGTGGCGGCCATAAAAGACGCTACAGGATAATAGATTTTAAACGAAATAAACGGGACATTCCGGCCGTAGTGGAAGCCATTGAATACGATCCGAATCGTACGGCAAGGATTGCACTGCTCAAATATATTGATGGTGAACGACGCTATATATTAGCGCCCGATAAAATAAAAGTCGGCGATCCGG
Source organism: uncultured Calditrichaceae bacterium (assembly GCA_964467525.1). Lineage (GTDB taxonomy): Bacteria > Calditrichota > Calditrichia > Calditrichales > Calditrichaceae > CAYXRA01. Next base: position 15,201 of record CAYXRA010000036.1, on the reverse strand, counting down.
TGATTGCCGGTGAAAATGCACCGATCAAACCGGGCAATGCACTGCCTCTGGAAAAAATTCCGGTCGGTTTGGTTATTCATTCCATTGAAATGAAAAAAGACAAGGGCGCGCAAATGGCCAGAAGCGCCGGGACCTATGCACAATTGGTTGCAAAAGAAGGCAAATGGGCGATGGTGAAACTGCCATCCGGTGAAACCAGGCGCATTCCCAGCAACTGTTTTGCCTGCATCGGACAGGTCTCGAATATCGATCATATGAATATTTCTATCGGTAAGGCAGGACGCTCGAGATGGCTGGGCCGGCGGCCGAACGTACGCGGCGTTGCAATGAATCCGGTTGATCACCCGATGGGTGGCGGTGAAGGTAAATCTTCGGGCGGACGTCAACCATGTTCACCCTGGGGACAGCCCAGTAAAGGTTTGAAAACCCGCAAAAAAGGCAAAAAATCTGATGCATTTATCATAAAGCGTCGTAAGTAGGAGAAGATTAACGCATGGCACGATCGATTAAAAAAGGCCCGTATATAGATGACAGCCTGTTGAAAAAAATTGATAAACTGAATGCAGATGGTAAAAAGGTTGTGGTAAAAACATGGTCGCGCAGAAGCACCATACCGCCTGAATTTGTAGGTCATACTATTGCTGTTCACAACGGGCATAAGTTTATTCCTATCTATATCAGTGAAAATATGGTTGGCCATAAATTAGGCGAGTTCGCACCGACAAGGACCTTCAGAGGACACGGCGGTAAACTGGCAGAGCGGGTCAGTCGCGTAAAATAAAAATTGTGGAGTACTGAAATGGAAGCAGTAGCAAAAACAAAACATTTACGGATGTCGCCGAGAAAAATCAGACGTGTGCTGAATATGATTCGTGGCTTAACCGTTGAGGAAGCATTGAATACGTTGCATTTTACTACAAAAGCTGCGGCAGAACCGATTACTAAAACGGTTGAATCAGCTTTCGCAAATTATACCAACAAAGAAGATGCTGAACGCATAAGCCCTGACGAAGTGATCATTAAAACGGCATTCGTCGACAGCGGCCCGACCCTCAAGCGTTTTCGTCCGATGTCAATGGGCAGGGCCGGAAAGATTCGTAAACGTACGTCACATATTACCATTGTGATTGAAGATATATAATTAAAGGAGATTCTGTTTTGGGACAAAAAACACATCCGGTTGGCTTAAGATTAGGCATTGTAAAAACCTGGAATAGCAGTTGGTTCGATGAAAGAAATTTTGCCGATAAACTCAGTGAAGATTTGCAGCTGCGTAAATACATACGCAGCCGCCTGGAAAAAGCCGCCGTTTCCAAAATAGAAATAGAACGCACTTCAAAACGCGTCATACTGACGATTCACACCGCGCGGCCCGGCATCGTTATCGGTAAAAAAGGTGTGGAAGTCGATAAGCTGCGCGAAGAGCTGCGCGCTTTAACGCAAAAAGAAGTGCAAATCAATATCAGCGAAGTTAAAAAACCGGAATTGGACGCCTATCTGGTTGCAGAGAATATCGCCAGACAACTGGAAGGTAAAGTCAGTTTCCGGCGGGCAATGAAAAAAGCGATGACATCCACGATGCGGCTTGGTGCGGAAGGGATAAAGATTATGTGCTCGGGCAGACTGGGCGGCGCCGAAATGGCCCGTACAGAACAGTATAAAAACGGCAGAATTCCCCTGCACACCTTAAGAGCTGATATTGACTATGCCGCCTATACCGCTCAGACAACATACGGTTCGATCGGAGTCAAGGTGTGGATATTTAATGGCGAGGTAATCGGGAAAGTTTAAACCGCTTTAGGAGAGTAAGACTCATGTTAATGCCTAAGAGAGTAAAATACCGTAAAAAACAACGCGGCAAAATGAAGGGAAACGCCCAGGCCGGTAATTATATCGCGTTTGGTCATTACGGATTAAAAGCAATGGAACAGGGCTGGATAACCAGCAGACAAATAGAGGCGACCCGTATCGCTATCACCCGCCATGTAAAAAGAGGCGGTAAAGTATGGATCCGGATTTTTCCTGATAAACCGGTTACCAAGAAACCGGCTGAGACCCGAATGGGTAAAGGAAAAGGCTCCCCGGAATACTGGGTGGCCGTTGTTCGGCCCGGACGCATACTATTTGAACTGGAAGGCGTTCCTGTAGAAATAGCAAAAGAAGCAATGCGACTGGCATCGCATAAGTTGCCCATCAAAACCAGATTTGTGATCAACGAGTAACAGGGGTTTGTCAATGAAAAATAAGGAAGATCTTACGGCTTTAAATGTTGATGAGTTGCAGGAAAAACTGGAAGCTGCACAGGACGAGCTCTATAATCTGAACATCCAGAAAGCAACCCATCAGTTAACTAACCCCATGCGGATCAAAGCGGTACGCAGAGAAATCGCAAGGATTAAAACATTTATCCGACAGCATGAATTGGGTATAATCAAAACTGTAAGTGAAAATGAGTAGGTATACTATGGCAGAAGAACGCGGATTACGAAAAGTTCGTATTGGTAAAGTTACCAGCAACAAAATGGATAAGACCGTTACGGTTGCTGTTGAGCGTCGTATACAGCATCCGGTTTATAAAAAATATATAAAGAAGACGGTAAAATTAAAGGCGCACGACGAAAATAACGTTTGTAATGAAGGTGATGTCGTAAAGGTAATGGAAACCAGACCGCTAAGTAAAACCAAACGCTGGCGTCTGGTAGAAATTGTCGAAAAAGTGAAATAAGGGCGGAAAAGATGATTCAAGAATATTCAAGATTAAACGTTGCTGATAATTCCGGCGCCCAAAAGGTAATGTGCATCCGTCTCTTAGGCGGTTCCGGAAAAAAATATGGCAGAGTGGGAGATATTATTGTTGTTACGGTGAAAAGTGCGATTCCCGGAGGCGCTGTAAAAAAAGGCGAAGTTTCCAAGGCTGTAATTGTAAGAACCAAAAAAGAAATTAAAAGAACAGACGGCACCTACATTCGCTTTGATGAAAATGCAGCAGTACTTATCGACAACCAAAACGAGCCCAGAGGCACACGTATTTTCGGACCGGTTGCCCGGGAATTGCGTGAAAAACAGTTTATGAAAATCTTATCTCTGGCACCAGAAGTACTTTAATTATAGCAGGATTCGTTCTATGAAAGTTGTAAAAAATGATACGGTAAAAGTGTTGTCGGGAAAATATAAAGGCAAAGTTGCCAAAGTCCTGAAAACCTTTCCTAAAGAACAAAGGGTAATTGTTGAAGGTGTTAATATAATTAAACGCCATACCAAGCCGTCGCAGAAAAATCAGAAGGGCGGGATAATTGAGAAAGAAGCGCCGATTGATGCTTCAAAAGTGATTGTCGTGTGCAATAAATGTAACAATCCTACAAGGGTTGGTTATAAATATCTCGATGACGGCACAAAAGTCAGGGTATGCAAAAATCCCGACTGTGGCGAAATATTAGCTGTCAATGTATAGCAGAATCGATAGAGGTTGAAAATGGCTGATTATGTACCAAGATTAGCAAAAAAATATAAAGAAGAAGTCGCTCCGCATTTGCAAAAAAAATTCGGATATAAAAATATCCATGAAATTCCCCGACTGGTAAAAGTTAATATTAACATGGGAGTCGGCGAAGCCATTCAGGATGCGAAAAGCCTGGAAGGCGCCGTAAGCGATTTAACTGTGGTCAGCGGGCAGAAGCCGTCGATTACCAAAGCCCGCAAAGCAATCTCGAATTTTAAACTGCGCAAAGATATGAAAATCGGCGCAAAAGCAACGCTGCGTCGCCAGCGCATGTGGGAATTTATGGATCGTCTGATTTCTGTTGCTATCCCCCGCGTACGTGATTTCCGGGGATATTCGGATAAATCTTTTGACGGCCGGGGCAACTATAGTTTTGGTGTAAAAGAACAAATCATCTTTCCGGAAATTAATGTTGATAAAATTGATAAAATCCGGGGTATGGATATTACCTTTGTCACCACGGCAACAACAGATGAAGAAAGTTATGAATTACTAAGCGCATTAGGTTTTCCATTCAAGAAAGCTGAGCAATAACAAAGGGGTGTCACTTGGCAAAGAAAAGTTCAATTGTTAAACAAAGACGTAAACAGCGCTTTAAAGTGCGCCAATATAATCGCTGTTCAAGATGTGGCCGTCCGCGCGGCTATATACGGAAATTTGGAATATGCAGAATTTGCTTCAGAGAGCTTGCATTGCAGGGTGAAATTCCCGGCATTACCAAGGCAAGCTGGTAGCTGAAAGAGGAGAATAAATCAATGTCTATGACCGATCCAATAGCAGATTATTTAACACAGATGAGAAACGCGCTGCAGGCGCATTTTAAGTGGGTTGATATACCCGCGTCAAATATAAAGCGTAAGCTTACAAGAATCCTGCTTGAGCAGGGATTCATTAAAAAATATATCATCATCGATGATGGTAAGCAGGGACTTATCCGGATTTGGCTCAAGTATGACAATGAGGGTGCATCTGTAATCAATAGGTTGGTCCGTATCAGTAAACCGGGCAGAAGGCGCTATGTTAATTCGGATAATCTGCCGCGTGTGATGAACAATCTGGGTATTGCTATTTTAACTACATCCAGAGGTTTAATGACTGCCCACGAAGCAAGAAGACAAAACGTGGGCGGCGAAGTGTTGTGCTACATTTGGTAATCCGTAACGGAATAGGAGATAAATCGTGTCGCGAATTGGGAAACTACCTGTCAAAATACCTGAAAAGGTTACAGTGACTTTGGATAAAGAAAATGAATTAACGGTAAAGGGCCCCAAGGGTGAATTAAAACGGAAATTTCTCGACATCGTCGATATTAAAGTCGGGGATGACAGCATCACGGTGAATCGCAAAAGCGATGAAAAACTTGATCGTTCCGTTCATGGTTTAACCCGGGCGCTCATTAATAATATGGTTATCGGTGTTACCGACGGTTTTTCCAAGAAACTTGAAATCGTTGGCGTTGGCTATAAAGCAGAAATAAAAGGCAGGAAACTGGTGCTTACCATCGGTTATTCTCATCCGATTATTATCGGAACGGCAGAGGATATCCAGATTAGTACACCGACGCCCAATGAAATTGTAATTTCAGGGATCGATAAAGAAGTTGTTGGGTTACTTGCCGCAAAAATACGTAGTTTCAGAAAGCCTGAACCTTACAAAGGCAAGGGAATAAAATATAGTGGCGAGCATATTCGCCGTAAAGCTGGTAAAACCGCAGGAGCTTAGAATACAGGGAATTAAAAATGCCTAAGTTTAAAAGAAAAAAGAGAGTTTTTGGAAGTCAGGAAAGACCCAGGCTGGTAGTGTATCGCAGTAACCGGTATATTCATGCCGAGCTTGTTGATGATGTGAATCAAAAAGTCCTGATGGGAATGTATGATAAGAGCAAAGATGCCATCAAAGAATTGAAAAGTTCGAAAACAAAAACGGAACGCTCACATGCCCTGGGTAAGCTGTTTGCTGAAAAAGCAAAACAAAAAAAGTTTGAAGAAATTATTTTTGACAGGAACGGATATTTGTACCATGGGCGTGTAAAGGCATTTGCCGAAGGCGCGCGCGAAGGTGGATTGAAATTCTAAAAAAATAGGAGCGAAGCGTGGTAGAACGTATTAATCCGGGTGAAATAGAATTAAAAGAAAAAGTTATTCATATAAATCGTGTTGCAAAAGTACTGAAAGGCGGACGCCGCTTTTCTTTTAATGCGATTGTCGTGGTAGGTGACGGAAACGGTGTTGTAGGCTTAGGGCTGGGTAAGGCTAATGAAGTGATCAACGCAATTGCAAAAGGCACCGAGCAGGCAAAAAAGAACTTAATCCGTGTCGATATTATCAACGGAACGATTCCGCATTCTGTCAGAACTAAATACGGCGCCGGTTATGTGGTTATGGAACCGGCTGCGCCAGGTACAGGTGTAATCGCCGGCGGCCCTATCCGGGCGATTTGCGAAATGGCAGGAATCACCGATGTTTTAACGAAATCTGTCGGCTCGTCGAATCCGCATAATGTAAGCAAGGCAACCTTTGCGGCGATGAAAAACCTGCTCACATACGAATCTGTAGCACATAAACGCGGCATCAGTATCAAGAAACTGTTTCACGGTTAATCGTATCGAGGATAAACAAAAATGGCAAAAGAAAAAGTAAAAGATATTAAAATTACCCAGATCAAAAGCGCCATCGGATTTACCAAAAAGCAGAAACAAACTATCGGGGCCCTGGGCATTAAAAAAATGAATCACAGCAAAGTGCACAAGGCAACGCCACAGATTTTGGGTATGGTCGATAAAGTAAAACATTTGGTTAAGGTAGAAGAACTCAACTAAGCGTAAAGTATAAAGGTATATAAGCAATGGATTTAAGTTCATTACGTCCGGCAAAGAATTCAACGAAAAACAGAAAACGACGCGGCAGGGGCGAAGGCACCGGACTGGCGGTAACCGCAGGCCGGGGACATAAAGGCTACAGATCCCGCTCCGGATCGAAACATCGCGCCTGGTTTGAAGGCGGACAAATGCCTCTGCAGCGCAGGCTCCCTAAATTTGGATTCACGAATAAAAATAAAGTGATTTTTCAGGTGGTCAATGTCGATCAGCTGGAAAAATGTGCTGATGCGGAAGTTATTAATAAAGATGTGCTGCTAAAGCATGGACTGATCAGAAAAAAAGACAAACCGGTAAAAATTCTTGGCCAGGGTGAACTGACCAGGAAAGTAAGCGTGGAAATTGATGCGATCAGTAAAACAGCGAAAGATAAAATCGAAAAATTGGGAGGCGCAGTTACACTGGGATGATGTTTGAAAGCGTACGAAACATATTTAAAATCGGTGAACTGCGGAAACGGATTTTGTTCACCGTAATGATTCTTGGTATCGAGCGGATCGGTACCCATATCATTACTCCGGGAATCGACACTGCCGTACTGTCGGAAGGCTTTAAGAATTTACAGGGAACGCTGTTCGGATTGTACGACCTTTTCGCCGGCGGCGCCTTCAGTAAAGCAGCCGTTTTCGGCCTTGGTATTATGCCCTACATTAGTGCGTCGATTATTATCCAGCTGCTGGGCGCGGTAATACCATTTTTCCAGAAATTGCAGCGTGAAGGTGAGGAAGGCCGTAAAAAGATTATGCAGTACACCCGTTACGGTACGCTGGCCATTTCGGCCATGCAGGCCTACGGTGTGGCGATTTTTTTACAGAGCATACAGCTGGCCGATGGCCGTCTGGCCGTTCCCAATCCGGGATTCGGATTTCAGTTGATGACAATGATTTCCATGGCCTCCGGCACCATGCTGATTATGTGGCTGGGTGAACAGATTGACGATCGCGGTATAGGAAACGGTATTTCGCTGATCATTTTCATCGGAATTATTGCCGGTCTGCCCCAGGCGATTATGGAAGAATACCAGCAGTTCTCGGTGGGTCAGCGCGGTCTGTTATCCGAAATTTTATTGATGGCGCTGGCTTTTGTGATTATTTATTTTGTGGTGTTGTTAACACAGGGTACACGGAAAATTCCCGTTCAGTATGCCAAGCGCGTGGTTGGCCGAAAAGTTTACGGCGGCGTCAATACGCACTTTCCGATGCGGGTAAATACGGCCGGCGTTATGCCGATCATTTTCGCCCAGGCGATTATGTTTGTGCCTTCGACGATTTTAACTTTTATGCCGGAAAGTGATTTTCTGATTACCCTTCAGGGATTATTTTCAATGGATTCCTGGTTCTACTGGATCATCTACGGTGTAATGATTGTGTTCTTTACTTATTTTTATACGGCTATCGCATTAAATCCCGTGGAAGTAGCCGATAATCTGAAAAAACAGGGTGGCTTTATACCAGGCGTAAGACCCGGCAAAAAGACATCTGAATTTCTGGATAATATTTTAACGCGCATTACGCTGCCGTCGTCAATTTTTCTGGCAATTGTAGCTATTATTCCGGCGATGCTTGCAAAATGGTTCAATATTCCCTACAGTCTGGCCTCCTTTTTCGGCGGAACAGGCCTGTTGATTATCGTTGGCGTGGCGCTGGACTTTCTGCAGCAAATTGAGTCGCATCTGTTTATGCGGCATTACGACGGCTTCATGAAATCCGGAAAAGTACGAGGCCGGAGAGGGTAAGGCCTTACAGCGAACATGATTTATATCAAATCGGAAAAAGAGATTGCCGCTATTGAACATTGCAATCAGATCGTCGCTGAAACCCTGTTGTTCCTTGAAAAAATGATCGAACCCGGTATCGAGACCAAAACCCTTAACCGGGAAGCGGAAAATTATATTCTTAAAAAGAAAGCGAAACCGGCTTTTAAGGGTTTATACGGATTCCCCGCGGCAACCTGTATCTCGGTTAATGAAGAGGTGGTGCACGGGATTCCGGGTCAATATCGCCTTAAAGCGGGCGATATTGTCAGTATCGATATTGGCGTTGCCCTCAACGGTTACTACGGAGATGCTGCAAGAACTTTTTTCGTCGGCAATATTGCAGAGGATGTCAGGAAATTATGTCGCGTTACGGAGGAATCGTTGTATCTTGGGATCAATCAATGCGTGGCCGGTAACCATGTCGGTGATATTTCAGCCGTCGTTCAAGAGCATGCGGAAAAGCACGGCTTCTCGGTAGTACGCGATCTGGTTGGCCATGGCGTGGGCATCAAGCCGCACGAAGACCCGCAGATACCCAATTTCGGTAAAAAGGGTAAAGGTGCGAAATTAAAGAATGGCATGGTACTGGCAATCGAACCGATGGTCAACATGGGTGGCTATAATGTATTTGTCACCGATGATAAATGGACGGTCAAAACGCTGGATGGCAAACCATCTGCGCATTACGAACACTCTGTAGCGATTATTAACGGCCGGCCAAAAATTTTGAGCAAACTGAACTAAAGGAGTTTTTGTGGCTAAAAAGCAAGAGGCAATAAAAGCTGATGGAATAATCAAAGAAACACTGCCGAATGCTTCTTTTATTGTGACACTGGAAAGTGGTCATGAAGTACTTGCCTACATCTCGGGTAAGATGCGCATGCATTTTATTAAAATTTTACCCGGCGATAAGGTAAGCATTGAATTATCCCCTTACGATTTAACCAGGGGAAGAATTGTGTACAGGTATAAATAAGGTGCAGTAAAATGAAAGTACAAGCTTCAGTAAAAAAGATATGCGATGGATGCAAAATTGTACGCAGAAATGGTGTAGTAAGGATAATCTGTAACAAAAATCCGAAACACAAACAGCGTCAAGGATAATTTTAAGCAATTTAGGAGGCTATTTTGGCTCGTATTACAGGAGTAGATTTACCCAAAAATAAACGCGTGGTTGTTGCTTTAACTTATATCTATGGCATTGGCCGCAGTCTGGCACAAAAAATTTGTGCACAGGCCGAAGTGGATGAAGATACCAGAGTAAACAAACTGACCGATGATGAAATCAAACGCATCCGGACCATCATCCAGAACGATTATAAAGTAGAAGGTTCGCTTAAGACGGAAGTTAACATGAACATCAAGCGTCTGATGGACATCAGTTCGGTACGCGGTTACCGGCATCATCGCGGCCTGCCCGTAAGGGGACAGCGGACCAAAACCAACGCACGAACGCGTAAAGGCAGAAAACGCCTGGTGGGTGGAAAAAAGAAAAAGTAAATAATCACTATATTTTAGGAGATAAAAATTGGCTTCACCGAAAAGACGGGTAAAAACAAAGAAAAAAGAACGTGTAGAGCCGCACGGAAAAGCGCACATTAAGGCAACTTTCAACAATACGATCATATCGTTGTCGGATAATTACGGCAATGTTATTTCATGGGCCTCGGCCGGTATGGTCGGTTTTAAGGGATCCCGTAAAAATACGCCGTTTGCAGCTCAGACGGCAGGAGAGCAGGCTGCAAAAGCGGCTATGGATCTGGGACTGAAATCGATCGATGTGGAAGTAAAAGGTCCGGGTTCGGGTCGTGAAGCGGCAATTAAATCGCTTCAGGCCGCAGGATTGGATATTCTTTCAATCAAAGATATCACACCCATTCCGCATAATGGTTGCCGGCCACCGAAAAGAAGACGCGTTTAAAGAATAATTGGAGTGACTCAATGGCGAGATATATTGGACCTAAAGGAAAAATTGTTCGAAAATTCGGCGAAAATATTTTTGGGCAAACTAAATTTGATAAAATTTTGAATAATCGTCCTTACCAGCCGGGACAGCACGGTATGGCAAGGCGAAAAATGAGCGATTACGCCCTGCAGTTAAGAGAAAAGCAGAAGGTGAAATACATGTATGGACTGCTTGAAAAACAGTTCCGTCTTTATTTTAAAAGGGCGGAGCGTATGAAGGGCGTAACGGGTGAAAATCTGTTACTATTACTCGAAAGCCGGTTGGATAATACCGTTTTTCGTCTGGGATTCGCTACTTCACGGAATCAGGCCAGGCAAATGGTGCTACACCGGCATATTACCGTGGACGGACAGGTGGTAAATATTCCGTCCTATATTCTGAAGCCCGGTCAGGTTATCCGGGTCAAAGAAAAAAGCCGCCGTCTGACCATGTTTCACGAAGCGCTTAAAAAAGTACGGGCGGAAAATATGTATCCGTGGCTGGAGCTGGATAAAGCACAGTTAAGCGGAAAATTTCTCGAAAAGCCTCAGCGTGAAGATATCCCTGTAAATGTGCAGGAAAGCATGATCGTTGAGTTATATTCTAAATAATAAATTTGAAAAAAATAGTAGGTGAATATGAGCTGGTCTAATTTACAAATGCCTGAGCGGATTGAAGTAGACGAGTCGACTTACAGTAACACATTCGGACGTTTTATTGTACAACCCCTGGAGCTGGGCTTCGGGGTAACTATCGGCAATATGATGCGAAGGGTGTTGCTGTCCTCTCTGCAGGGTGCAGCAATTACAGCAATTAAAGTAAACAATATCCAACATGAATTTTCAACCATTCCCGGCGTATATGAAGATTTGCCTGAGGTAATTTTAAATCTGAAACAGGTGAGACTCAAAGTACTAAACAAGCGCCCGGATAAACTGAACCTGCATTTGCAGGGTAAGACGGAATTTACCGGAAAAACAATTCAGGATATCAGCAACGAGCTGGAAATCCTCAATCCGGATGTTCACATCGCAACGCTGAATGACGACGCCGATCTGGACCTGGAACTTTATATCGGTCGCGGACGCGGATATACGACGGCCGAGGAAAATAAAACGGCTGATATGCCTATCGGCATTATTCCGATCGATGCGATCTTTTCCCCGATCCTGAACGTCAAGTACGATGTTGAAAATACACGCGTCGGACAGCGTACCGACTTCGAAAAAATAGTTCTCGAAATTACGACCGACGGTAGTGTTACCCCGGATGATGCCCTGACCTATACCGGGAAAATTCTGAGAGATCACATTCAGTTGTTCATCAATTTCGACATTGATACCGAAGAAGAACAGGCTGCTGAAATCGATGAAGAAACTTTGCGGATTAAAAAACTGCTGAAGATGAGCGTGGATGACCTGGAACTCTCGGTACGTTCGCACAACTGCCTCAAAGCGGCGGATATTAAAACCATCGGCGATTTGGTCAGTAAGGACGAGCCGGAAATGCTTAAGTTCAAGAATTTCGGTCGTAAATCACTGATGGAATTGGGAAAAATACTGGAAGAGCGCGGACTTCGGTTCGGAATGGATGTGGACAAATATATTAAAACCGAAGAAAAGTAAACCGTTTCAGAGAAAAGGATTTAAAGGATGCGACATAATAAAAAAGGTAACCACTTAAGCAGAACGACGAGCCACAGAAAGGCGATGCTGCGCAACCTTGCCTGTCAGGTTTTCGAGCATAAAGAAGTAAAAACGACGGTTGCTAAAGCCAAGGAACTGCGCGGCTATGTTGAGCGGTTAATCACCTATGGTAAGAAAGGCAGCCTGCATCACAGAAGACTGGCCTTTAAATTTCTACAGAATAAAACGGCCGTAACCACGCTGTTTGATGAAATTGCACCGAGTTTCGAGGCGCGCAATGGCGGCTACACCCGGGTTATTAAACTGGGCAGCCGCAAAGGCGATGCGGCGCCGCTTTCACTGTTCCAATTAGTGGGCTTCGAAAAGAGCAGCCAGAAGAAGAAGGCAAAGGAAGCAAAAAAAGGCAAGACAAAAGACGCCGAAAAGGAAGCCCCGCAGCAAGCAGCAGCACCGGCACCTGAAACCGAAACGAAAGAAAAAAAATAGTAAGTTCTACTAAATACCGTCTATAACTTAAAAGCCATTCCGGTTAGCCGGGGTGGCTTTTTTTGTCGGAAGTCAGATGTAATAGGCAAATTGCTGGGGGGATTACATCAACTTTGCCGAGGTTGATTGTGCTGCCGTTGATTTACAGTTGGGTTGAGGATAGAGGATTTGGGAAGTAAAACGTCAGAAGGCTAGTTTTTTACAAAAACGATGCTTTTACATCTCTTGCAGCGGGCATCTTCCTCGGGGGCGGATTCACCATCGGTATCGGTATTCGACTGCTGTATAATCGATCCCGATGCCGATACCGATACCGATGGGATGGTTTCGATATCCTCCGCTGAGTTAATCAATCAAAAAATCAAAAACGTTTGCCGGATCAGATTTTGAAACGAAGAACCTACGATTTCAGCAACCGGGATGAATTGAATAGAATCCCCACATCGGGCAGCGACTGGGCAGCGGCAGCCAGCACCGGCGGCAGAAAACCGAACGCGGCCAGTGACAATCCCGCCAGATTATAAACGGTCGTAAAACCGAAATTCAACTTAATAACCCGCATCGTTTTACGGGCGGATTCAAACAGTTCGGGAACCATATTCCAGTCATCGCGGGTCAGTTTAATATCGGCCGTTTCGATAGCCACGTCCGTACCGGTGGCGCCCATGGCAATACCCACATCGGCCTGGGCAAGCGCCGGGGCGTCATTGATGCCGTCGCCTACCATCACCACGGTATGGCCGCGCGACTGGTAATTTTTCGCAACGGCGATTTTATCTTCCGGCAGCAGTTCAGCCTGAAAATCAATATTCAGCCGTTCGGCCAGATTGCGGGCGGTTACCGTATTGTCCCCGGTCAGCAATTCAATGCGGTTAATGCCAAGAGCGCGGATACGATTCAGGGCTTCTGCGACCTCGCGGCGTTCGCTGTCCCTGGCCGCGAGCAGGCCCAGCAAAAGGCCATCGCGCTGCACGGTAATTACCGTTTTCCCTTCCTCTTTTATTCTTGTGATTTTCTCGCGCATAGAGTCATCGGCTTTGATTAACCGTTCATTGCCAACGAGGATGGTTTGTCCCTTAAGTTCCGCTTTGACGCCGCTTCCGGTCAGCGCTTCAAAATGACCGGGTTTTTCAAAGGTAATGGAACGTTGCCGGGCCGCTTCCGTTACCGCCCTGCCCAGAGCGTGCTCCGAATATTGTTCGACACTGGCTGCCACGGCAAGCAATTCGTCTGATGAAATGCCGTTCATAGGCATTACATCAGAAATTTCCGGCCTGCCGAAAGTGAGGGTGCCGGTTTTGTCGATGAGCAATACATCGGCTCTGGCCAGCAGTTCGATATATTTGCCGCCTTTAATCAGCACGCCGCGTTTGGCATTGGATCCGACCGTCGCCAGCAAAGCCACGGGCGTTGCCAGGGCAAAGGCGCAGGCACAGGCCACCACCATTACCGCTACCGTAGCCATAACGTTGCCGCTGAGAATGTAAGTCAGTGCCGCAATGCCGGCCACAACGGGCAGATAATATCCGGAAAATTTATCGGCGAATCGCTGGACGTCCCCTTTTTGGGCTTCGGCTTCTTCAACCATGCTGATAATCTTGCCGAAAGTAGTATCCCTGCCAATGGCATCGGCGCGCAGCAGCAGTCGCCCGCCCCGGGCAATCGTAGAAGCGTACACCGTCGAGCCCTCCGTAATTTCAACGGGCATGGATTCGCCGGTAATCGGGGACTGATCCACCGTGGCCTGCCCCTCAACTACGGTACCGTCCACCGGTATTTTTCCGCCCGGCCGCACCAGTACCTGATCGCCCTGTTTCACTTCATTGATAGAAACTTCTTGTTCCTGTCCGTCCCGGACCACTGTAGCCTTTTGCGGGGCAAGTTCTGTTAACGAACGTATCGAGGCGCGGGCCTTATCGGTGGTATAGCTTTCAATAAAATCGCCGGTGCGCATGAAGAAGACCACAATCGCAGCCGTAACCCAGTGTCCGGCAATGAGTGCCGTAATTGCTCCCAGAGCCATTAAAGCGTGCGGTGTTACGACGCCTTTGGATCCGGAAACCGCAACCTGCTTAAATACGGGAAAACCGATGATCAGTACAAACAGCGCGCCCGCCCAGAAGGGAATCCATTGGGTAAATGCCTCGAACATGCCCAGCCATTCACCGGCCACCACAATAAGCAGGATGGCCCCGAATACCAGTCCGAACAGACGAAACGATTTTTGGGCCAGGTCTTCCATTTTTTGTTTGTCATCGCCGGCATCAGTCTGTGCATCCGGAACGCGGTAACCGATAGCTTCCACGGCCTTTTTGAATTCGGACCGCTGCGGTTGCCTGTCACCGAGGGTGATGCGCGCCTTCTCGGCGGAAAGCAGCACCTCGGCCGACTGCACACCGTCGACCTTCTCCAGGGCCTGTTTTACGTTTTTAGCGCAGCCGGAGCAGTCCATGCCTTTTACAATAATTTCAATTTGATTGGTCTTCATGAGTTACACCTCTGTTATTTGCCCATGTTTATTTACAGGCTCGTAGCGCGTGCACTCAAACACGCCTTTGGCCACTTCGGCCAGCAGTTGTTCGCTGTGGGATAAAATGGTGTTAATTCGATCATCGCTGAGTTTATAGAAAATGTAGCGCCCGTTCCGTTCGCTGCGGATCAGATCGCAGTCGGCCAGGCAGCGCAGGTGATTGGAAACATTGGGCTGGGAGAGTCCCGTCAATTCAACCAGTTCGCCGACGCTCTTCTTTCCGTTGCGCAGGGCTTCGATAATAAGGAGTCTCGAGGGATCGGCAAAGCCGCGGAATAGTTTGGCCTTGATGCGTATTGATTGATCATTGTGTTCTGAAATATCCTTCATTACGATTGCCTCGTATTGTTATATCATTATATAATGATATAAGCTGTATTTTAAAAAAAATATTCCCGGAATGCCAAACCCTTTGAATAGTTTGAATAATGCTTTCATCTGTTTAAAATCCCCACCCTGGCGCA
>CAYXRA010000035.1:0-33367 GCA_964467525.1 uncultured Calditrichaceae bacterium | reverse complement strand
CGAATAGACAAACCCATTACCCCGCCAACCACAGCATTCGGAAGTCGCTCTTGGGTTTACCCACACAAAACGACATAGACCCGTTTTTTTCAATATCGGGTCAGGAGTTCTGAAATTAGAAACAGGGGTTACTCAGTCGGTATCTACTGACTCAGGTATCGTTTCTTAATAACTTCCATAACCTGATGCCTGGCTTCCTCTAAAGAATGCCGGGTCATATCCACAGTAACGGCATTATTGTCAGATGCTTCAAAAGGAAAGTCCACTTCCGGTACATGATCCATTTTACCGGCTTCCACTTTCTTGTAAAAGCCCTCTTTGTCATATTTACGGACGTGTTCAACCGTCGTATCCAGATGTACTTCAATAAAATTATTACATATATTTCTGACGAATTTCCGGCTATCACGGTACGGCGAAACAAATGAAGCAATCGTAATGATGCCGTTATTCTCCAGCATTGACGCCAAATGACCAACCCGTTTTATGTGATTATCAACTTCCTCTTTTGAAAACCCGGTTTCCGGAAACAACGGCCGCACATCGTGACTGTCCAGTCGCTGAATGCGCAGCTTCTGCCCTTTCAATTCTTCAAAAAGCATATTCCCCACCGTGGTCTTTCCGGAAAGCGGAATCCCGGTAATCCAGACAACAAATGCCGGTATTTCTTTTTTACCCCATTTCAGGCGATCCCAGGCCCGTTCATGCACATAGTAAAAGATCATCTTTGCAATCCATTCCAGAATACCCACTTCAATTGCCGTAGCAATTTCTCCGGTAAAAGCCAGCACCAGGGTCATCGTGGTGAGTGTTGCGGTAATACGCCATGTAACCGTCTTTGAAATCGTACGCTTTCTGGAATCTTTGTACATTACCCACCCTGTTTATTTTCAATATCAATCAGTTCGGATCAAAATAATCTTTTCTATCAGTTTCGGTTGGTTTTATAATATATTTACCAATAACCTGGTAAAGCGGTTTGATGAGTACGGGAAACCACAGACTGGCAGTCAGGCAATACATCGTGATCAGAAAGAATAACGGCATCAATGACCATTTTGCCACGAGCCCGATATTGGTCAGGATTAAAAATATAGCAGAGAGCAGGTAGCCAAAGCGTTTAACGGCTAAATATTTTGGTCCGGATTCTTTATTTTTCGGATTGTTCAAACTTCGTCTTCTTTCACCGCTTCATAACGTTTAAGAAAATCCGATTCAATTTCAACGGAAACCGATTGCATTATCCCTTCTATAGTAATAAGCAGGCGTGTTTCATTTCTTAAGGTTACGACAGTCCCCCTTAAACCTTTAAACGGGCCGTCGATAACTTCCACCACCTCACCCGGCCTGATGTATTTTTCCAGACGCAGTGTTTCGGGATATCGAAGCATTTGTTTCACTGCGTCAATCTGCCAGTCCGGTATTACCGCCGGCACCCCTCTGAAGGAAACAATTTTGACCACGCCGGTGGTTTCCAGGATCTCGTGGCGGTATTTAAAGTCGATGCGGACAAAAAGATAGCTGGTAAAAAGCGGCGACTCTAACCACTTTTTGCGGTCTTTCCATTGACGCAGACGCATCACCAGGGGTAGAAAAACTTCTTTGTTTCTATCCGCTAATTCTTTATATACTTTTTTTTCATGCTTAGGTTTTGTATATATGGCGTACCAGTGTTCCATGTATTATCCTATATTCTTTACAATCCGGTTTCGGAGTCAGGTGTCTCAATCCATAGCACCGCTATATTAAAGCGCTTAAAATTTAATGAGATTTGTGCCGCGAATCAAAGATTTTACGTTTGCCCTAATGATTATTAAAAAAACGCTTGTATTCCTGAATTGATATTATCCTGCTACACACATTTGATAAATTAATCCTGCTATGAGTCGGGCCGCGCAACTCCCATTAAATCAAGAATTATATCAAACATATCCACGATTTCTGGCGATTTATCCGGCAATGCAGCCCCGTTGAGCAGAACGAAAGCGTCATCAAATGTATGACAGCCGTTAAAAACCGTCTTATCGAACAACCGCTGATGCCATAAATTGCCTTTAACGTCATATCCGGACGCCCCGACAGCGACCAGATCGGGAATGATGGGACTTGCCTGCGCACTGTTTAAACCGAATAATGTGTTATATTTGTTTTCGGTCGGATACAGCACCTCACCACGAATCAGCGCACTGAATACAGATGCACCGGTTCTCGGGTCAAGCACGCCGCTAAGAAGCTTTTCCAGCTTCTGACGTATTTGTTCGTACGCCGTGCCCGGCCGAACTGATCCCCGTTTTTCCCTTCCCTGCAAATTAATATAAATTCTCCCCGGATAAAGGCTGTAAGCTTTGGTTTCCGGATGTAAATCATTGAGATTTACCGGTGGTTCTTTCGTGAATTTTAAAAAACCCTGTTCCCACAACCAACGGTTGAGATAAAATTCCTGTTTAAGTGTCGTAAATCCATGATCGGATAACAGCAAAAAATATGTGTCCGCGGTAAGGTTTTTATAAATATCTCCGATCAGCCGGTCAATTTTTCTATAAAAATCAAAAAACATTTGCACAAATGGCTTTTGTTCCGTCGCCATCAATTCCCAGAAAAAATGGTGCAGGCGATCGGTTTCCATAATATGGGTCATAAAGAAATCCCACCGCTCCTGCCGCAGGAAGTGCTGCATTATTTCAATGCGCTTATCCAGTACATTCAGCAAATCATCAAAGAACAAATGCAGGCTCTGCTTTGCCAGTTCCGTGTCGGCATCGATCCTGTAGCCGCGTGCTTTAAGTAAGGTACCAATTTCTATCGGATAGGTTCCCCTGCTTATGTCATTACCTAAAAATCCGCAAATCGATATGCCGTTAACCTTACGCGGCGGATAGGTCATCGGCACATTCATCACAAATACCCGTTTGCCATAATCCGACAATATTTCCCAGAGTGTGTGTCCCCGCAGTCGGTCGGCCAGTGGTACGTACCATTCCATAGTCGAAGGATCGCGCTCGATGAATCCCATGATCCCATGCTCATGCGGTTTTTTTCCGGTCATAAATGAAGCCCAGGCCACCGATGAGACCGGCGGCATAACCGAGCGCATAGAGCGGAAATCCGATTTCTCCGCCAGCCGCTTTAAATGGGGCATGATCCCCATTTGCATGGCCTTCTGCAGAAAAGAACAGGGTGTACCGTCAAGAGCTAAAACAAATAAGCGATTTTTCCTGTTGACCACCGGATTCATGATGTATTTTCTCTAAAAATGTCAATTCAGATTAAATTATAAATTGTATGCGGGAAGTCCGGTTACAATTTTATAAACCATACTTTTCATTCCGGTACTGCTTCAATTCATCCGCCAAACGGACCGGAATACGTAAATCCCCCCTGCCTGTACCCGGTTGAACATTGGGTTTTGCCTGTCCGTGAAAATCCGATCCGCCCGAAATGACCAGATCGTTTTCACGGGCAAAATCCGCCATCCATTTTGTAAAATAACGGTCGTGACTCGAATAATATGCTTCCACGCCGTCCAGCCCCAGTGCTTTTATTTTCATAATTTCTGTGCCGATTTCCGGGTAGGTTTCAAATCCCAGGCTGATGGGGTGGGCAAGTATGGCCAGGCCCTGCGCCTGGTGAATGGCATCGATAGCCGTTTGGATGTCCAGTTTTTTCTTGGGTACATAGGCCGGTGCATCTTTGCCGAGATATCTGTAGAATGCTTCCGGTACGGAGCTAACAACACCTTTATCCATTAACAACCTGGCGACATGGGGCCTTCCGGCGCTGCCCTCGCCGACTATTTCCGCCAGTTCATCCAGGCCTGCATCCACACCGTTTTGCCGCAGTTTTTTGATAATCTCCGCCGCCCTGTTCCGGCGCTCCGCACTTAACCAGCGCAGCTTTCTAACCAGAACCTCATTCTGCGAATCGATGAACAGCCCCAGCAGGTGCAAATGCCCCCTGCCCGGTAACGGATAGTCAATACTCAGCTCAACGCCGGCGATCACTTCCACCCCGGCATTCTTACCGTACTCCATTGCCGGAATGTTGGCCAGAATCTCGTCATGATCGGTTATCGCCAAAATGCCCACATCATATTTTTTTACGTGTTCGATCAAATCCTGCGGACTCAGTGATCCGTCCGAAAAATTGGTATGGGTATGCAGGTCTATACGCATCTCAGAGATAGCCAAGATTTTTCAGACGTTTTTTGATTTCTTCCGCTTCTTCCGGGGTCTGGTTGGTGCTATTTTGTCCGTCCGCAGCATCCAGATAGCTTTGCATCAGATAGAGCACCAGATCATCAATAGTCGCAAAAGGGGATTTGTTTAATCTGGCTTCAACCGCCTTCAGCAACTGATCGGGAATATTTATCGTAATTTGTTTATCCATAATTAATTAAACCAGTAAGATAGAAAAAGCGGGATGGTTTATAAAAATAAATATCCCGCTTTAAAATGAATTTTTAATATTTAACGTAACCGGCTCAGGCCTTCACAATCTTATTGCGGTTCTCGAGCACTTTTTCCGTTGCGTTGCGCGTATCGACAATCAGTTTTGCGTGCTTTACGATAAAATTCCAGTCGTAGTCGGAATGATCGGTCGATATCAGAATGCAGTCGTATTTTTTCATATTCTCCGGCGTCAGCGGAATGCTTTTACGATGAATATCATACATGCGCATTTCCGGCAGCTCCGGGATATACGGATCATTATAATCGACCTCTGCCCCGCGTTCCAGCATCAGCTCCATTAGTTTAAACGACGGCGATTCGCGGGGATCATCAATATCTTTCTTATAAGCAGCGCCCAACACCAGTATCTTAGAACCGTTGATGCTTTTTTTATGATCATTCAGAGCATCTATTACTTTACCGACAACCCAGTGCGGCATCAGCGTATTCACCTCGCCGGCCAGCTCGATAAAGCGCGTGCTCATTTCATATTCCCGCGCTTTCCAGGTCAGATAAAAAGGATCGATTGGAATACAATGACCGCCCAGTCCCGGGCCGGGGAAAAACGGCATATATCCGAACGGTTTGGTCGATGCCGCGTTAATCACTTCCCAGACATCGATGCCCATCCGATCCAGAATCATCTTCATTTCATTTACCAGAGCGATATTGACACTGCGGAAGATATTCTCCAGTAATTTGGTTGCTTCGGCAGCCTGACTGCTGGAGACCGGCACGGCCTTAACAATAACCTGCTCGTAAAGCGCCTGGGCCAGTTTCCTGGAATAGTCCGTGTTTGCACCGATTACCTTGGGAATGGTTCGCGTGGTGTACTTCGGATTATTGGGATCTTCCCGTTCCGGCGAAAAGGCAATCCAGAAGTCATGATCACCCTTCAATCCGGTTTTTTCCAAAATCGGTTTCAGTACTTCTTCCGTTGTGCCCGGATAGGTCGAACTTTCCAGAACAATAAATTGTCCCTTGTGAATATGCTTTGCCAGCGTCTCTCCGGTACCGGTAATGAAAGAAAGATCCGGTTCGCGATATTTATTGAGCGGCGTTGGTACACAAATCAGGATACAATCGGTTTCCTTTATCCGGGTAAAGTCCGCCGTTGCTTCAAATAATTTGGAATCGATGACGGTTTTAACCCGTTTCTCATCGATGTGTTTAATATAGGATTGGCCGGCATTTAATTTTTTAACTTTACGTTCATCGATATCAAAGCCGATGGTTTTGAATCCCTGCTCAACAAATTCCATTAACAGCGGCAAACCAACGTAACCCAATCCGACCACACCGACAATCGCTTCTTTTTCTTTTATCTTTTTTAATAAATCCATTTTCTCTCCATTCAATATTAATTTGTATTTGACGGCATCGGCAACCGCTATGCTTATACATTTAATAATTGTTCTAAATCAGGCCGGCCAATGGAATGATATTTGAACCCCAGTTTTTTCATCCGCGCCGGATCGTATAAATTACGTCCGTCAAATATGACCGGCTCATTCAGCGTTTCTTTTATCAAATGAAAATCCGGCTCCCTGAATTCATTCCATTCGGTCATTATGATCAGTGCATCCGCGCCTTCCAGCGCATCATAACGTTTTTTGATCAGTTGTACTTCCTTGCCCGCATAATCATTCAATCGCCATTCTGCTTCTTTAATCGCTTCCGGATCATGGGCTTGAATTTTCACGCTTTTTTTAACCAGAACGTGGATCATGGCAATCGCCGGCGCCTCGCGCATGTCATCGGTTTTAGGTTTAAAAGACAGGCCCCAAACAGCAAATGTCTTTCCCTCGATCTGGCCATCATAATACTGCATGATCTTATCAAAAAGAATGGTTTTTTGTTTGTCGTTGACCGCCTCGACTGATTCCAGAATTTTCATATCTTTACCATACTGGCGGGCTGTTCTGATTATTGCCTTAACATCCTTGGGAAAACAGGACCCGCCGTATCCGACGCCGGGAAAAATAAAATATGGGCCAATGCGCCTGTCGGAACCGATCCCTTTACGCACCATTTCGATATTGGCGCCGACCGATTCACATAAGTTGGCTACTTCATTGATAAACGATATTTTAGTAGCTAACATGGAGTTAGCCGCATACTTGGTTAACTCCGCACTGCGCACATCCATGATAATGATCGGCGCACCGGTGCGTACGAAAGGCGCATAAAGATTACGCATAATTTTTGCGGCCTCCTCATCATCGGTTCCGATAACCACGCGATCCGGTTTCATAAAATCAGCGATCGCCGCTCCTTCCTTTAAAAATTCCGGATTGGAAACCACAGCAAAATTATGATTGGTATGCTTTTTAATTTCCTCTTTAACCTTATCCGCGGTACCCACGGGAACGGTACTTTTATCAACAACGACTTTATAATCATTCATATACTGTCCGATACTTTTTGCCACGGCAAGTACATGCTTCAAATCCGCGGAACCGTCTTCCTGCGGCGGTGTGCCAACAGCAATGAATAAAATCATCGATTTTTCAACTGCCATTTTTATGTCCGTGGTAAAGGACAGCGTTTCCTGGCGCACGTTACGTTTAATCATTTCTTCCACACCCGGTTCATAGATCGGAATCTCTCCTTTGTTCAGCATGTCAATCTTTTTCTGATCAATATCGACACAGAAAACATCGTTTCCCGAATCCGCAAAACAGGTACCCGCCACCAGGCCGACATATCCCGTACCAATCACAGCCACTTTCATATTGATTTCTCCTTATCTTATATATTTTTACTTTATTGTAAAATCATTTGAAATTTTCAGAAATTATTATGAGTCACCTTATCCCGTTTTAGTTAACCGGATAAAAATTTCGGTATACGCTTCCTTTTTCTGCTGCCCGGTTTTGAATAATAGTGATGGTAATAGTAGTAATAATATGAACCGTACATTCCTTCAACATCAACCCCATTGAGCAGCACACCCAGCATTTTCGAATCTACGTTATCCAGTAAAGTTTTGGCCCGGTTAAGCGCTTCACGATTGGTCTGACCGGCATAAATTACTAAAATGGTGCCATCAACTTCGTTACTCAAAATCGCCGCATCGGTCACCGCAATAACCGGCGGGCTGTCAAAGATGATATTATCAAAATCCTGTTCCAGGCATCCGATCAGTTCCTTCATTTTCCGGGTTGCCAGTAATTCTGATGGATTCGGCGGCAGGACGCCGCTGGTTATAATATTCAAATTATCCATAAAAGTCGGGCGCAGTATCGTTTCGTAGGCGGCATTATCCATCAGATAATTGGTTACCCCCGGCTCTTTCTGGATACCAAATATGGAATGAATGACCGGTCGCCGTAAATCGGCATCAATTAAAACGGTCCTTTTGCCAAACTGGGCCAGGGCGATGGCCAGATTGGCTGCTGTTGTCGATTTGCCCTCCTTTGGCCCGGCGCTGGTAATCAGGATGCTCCTTAAATCGCGATCCACTTTGCTGAATTGCAAGTTGGTGCGTAGTGTGCGGTAAGCTTCGGATACCGGCGACTTCGGATCGAGATGTGTGATCAGGCGCGCTTCGATTTTCTTCCCTTCGGCGGCTCCGCTGCGTTTCATCCTGTTTTCCAGTTTCTTCTCCACTTTATCCATTTCAATTTTAGGAATACTGGAAAGCAGATTATAACCCATCCGTTCCAGTTGTTCGTGAGATTTTATGGCGTTATCAAAGTATTCGATCAGAAAAGTTAATCCGATCCCCAATCCCAGACCGATTAAAGCGCCGAGCATCATATTGAGCCTCTTATTCGGTGAAACCGGTGCAGACGGTGCAATGGCCTCATCTATGATTCGTACGTCTTTGCTTTTAGCCGCTTCCTGTATTTTTGTTTCTTCCAGTTTCTGTGTCAGCATGATGAATGTTTGTTCATCCACCTTACGGCGCCGCTCCAGTCGCGCCAGGTCCAGCACCTTATCCGGCACATTTTCCAGTTCCTTATTGTATTCGCCGACCACTTCCTGCAGGGCGTTTATCTTAGCAGTCACCGCTTTGATCTCCGCGTCAACATTCAGCAGTCTATTGACCAAATCCTGCGATAACTGAAAGGGATCTTTCACCATGCTTGAGGCGGTAATTTTCTGGGCTTCCTCGCGCAGCTTTTCCTTGAGCGCGGCGATTTTATCATCGAATTCCTTAATGCCGTCTTCAAAATGCCTTTTATTGACCTGCTGTTCCGATTCTATCGCCGTGATATACATCGTCCGTTTGGCCACGATCTGGGCCAGTTGATTTTGCAAAGAAGTGATGTAAGGCGTGGAAATCTCCGAAAGATCGGTTGCCAGCGTTCGTTTGCGGCTTTCCAGTTGCTCTTCCAGCGAACGCTTCATCTCCAGACTGGTCTGCAGTTCGATCCGCGATTCTTCCAGCTGCGCCTCAACTTGAGCCAGACGGGTAATGAGCTCGTTAGTTTCTTCATCGAGGCTGGTAACCCGCTCGACGGCCTGATAAGCGCGCAGGCGTTCTTCTGATTCACGTAATTCTTTTCTTTTCTTGTTGAGCTGTTCTTCGACAAATGCCCTTAGCTCGCTGACTTCGCTTTTATTGGCCTCGGCGTTTTGTCTCTGGAATTCATAGGCTATGGCATTGGCGATATAGGCGGATTCAAAAGAAGATCCTGCTTTGTAGTTCACATTAATAATATCCGTATCACGAATATTTTCCACGCCCATATTCCCGCGGATAGCGGCGACCATGCTGCGAAAGGATCTGAATTCGCCCAGTTCATTGGGCCTGAAAATCGTCAGCGAATCCCGCACATCCGACAAATCGAGCTGTTTTACAACGCCTTCGGCCAATGTCCTGCTCCTGAGTATTTCGATCTGATTGGCAATCACCGTATTTTGATTGCCGAGATAATTGATTTCAAAAATGGAATTTTCACCGCGTCCCTTGTTCTCGATCATTACGGAAGTCGTAGCCTCGAAAACCGGTGCAGCGGTATAGGTGTAATAAACGGTGGAAAGGAATACAATAACAAAAGACAATACTATGATCCAGCGGCCGCGATAGAGTATGCGCAGATAATCCGATAAGGAAAATTGTGATTCCATTTCCTGTTCAAAATTCATTTCGTTCAATTAAAAACGCTCCTTTATTTTCAATTTATTTAATGCACTTTTTCCCGGGATATTTTTCGAAGTTAAGGCCGTTAATCCGATCATCTGTACTTTAGTACTTTTCGCCATTTTTTCAGGGAACTTAAGGCCTTATCTATAATGCCCGTATGCATAAGGTCTTCATTTACAGGCCCTTGTTCGATAGGCTCACCCGCAATCGCTTTCCGGGGATTTTCGTAATACAGCCCATGCAAAAATTCGCTATCCATAAATTCCGCTGCCGCCCCGAAGGATCGTGGCATTACTTTGTAGCTGCGATATTTGGTGTCATGCGCGTCGGAGGCAACAAAGTGAAAAATACCGCACCGCATCAGTTTTTTTGTAAAAGCAGCCACTTCACCGCCAAACTGGCCGGTCAGACTGCCGGCATTCATCTGCATTAAGCAACCCTGCCGGTACCAACTGAATATCTTTTCCGGTTTATCATGCAGGTAAATGTAACGTTCCGGATGAGCCAGAATCGGCGTAATTTCTTTCAGACGGCACTTAAAAATGAAATCGCCTACTTTTTCCGGCAGATCAAATAAAGCGAGTTCAAATAATAAATATTTTTTATTATCGGCAAATGTCGCCCAGGGATATTGAAGCCATTCGTAAATCTGTTCGCTGAAAAACAACTCGGAGGCCAGCGAAAGTTCTACAGGTAATTCACTGCGCTTCAGCAAATCGCTCAGCTGATCAAAATGCTTTTTCCATCGCACACCCATTTCCGCATTAGCCATTTCCGTGGCGTGTGGCGTCGCAACCAGATGTTCAATATTCAGTTCAACCGCCTGCTCCAGCATCTTCAGGGATTTATTAATATCCTCAGCGCCGTCATCAACCTTGAATAAAACATGTGAATGGATATCTATATATTTGCCTTTATGATTCATTAACGCATTCCCTGTACTCAGCGCATATCCACGACTTCCATGTGCTCTTCAATATTGAAATTGAATAAACTGTCCGCCAATTCCTTTTTGGTATCCATTTCGGTTAATTCGAATGTGCTGCTGTTTCCGTTGATATCCGTTGTCTCGATCTTGCGGATAATCCAGTCATCATCCTCGACCCAGATTTTAATTGCACTGACATAACCCTGCTCTTCTTCTTTGGGCGATAACTTAAGCACATAAAGTTTTTCTCCCGATTCCTTAATTTCATTTAAAAGCGTCGCATAATATTTTTTCGGATATTTGAACAACAAATCCCTCGGCAATAGCGCGCCGGAATTTTCCCGTACCTGATCGATCAGCAACTGGTTGCTGATATCGTTATATGTCCAGATGGTCTTTCCGTCGGTGACAATAATCTGATCGTCCGATTCAAAACGGTATTTGGTTCCGTCTGCCACGTAAATACGGCCAATGGTCTCTGATTCCGAACCTGTGATTTTAAACCGTTCGATTTGTTTGAAGGCGGCGCTGAAATTATCCATTTTATCATAAGTTTTCTGAACCTTTTCAATGATATCTTCGGCATCATCGGCAAATAGAAAGAATGCCGTCAAAAGGGCAATAAAAAAGGTAAAAATCATGGACTTATTCATAAATATTCCTCTGGCAATAATATTTGATTCGACTTATTTGTGTCTAAACCGGCTGAGCGGTTAAATTTTTTATTTTTGATCCCCGGGATTTTGATCCGATGGTCAAGTTATAAATGATGCATTTGAAAAATGTTCTCCCGGCCTGCATGATAAATTATGTTTTCGCTTCCTGGTCTTTTCAAATACAATAATCCCTTTTTCTGGTTTCGTCAACAACTAATTGATTTGCTAAATCTTACAGGACTGCAGCTTCCGTTAAAAAATCTGCCAATACTATTCTATGTTCTTCAATTCCTGCAAGGTTACCAGCACCTCGCGCGGATTACTTCCCTCCTGCGGACCGACGATTCCGTCGTCTTCCAGCTCATCCATGAGTCGCGCCGCCCGGGCGAATCCAATCTTCATCCGCCGCTGCAACAGCGAAATAGAGCCCTTTTGATTGTTGACCACAATGGCCCGCGCTTCTTCATAACGGGAATCGCGTCCTTCATCGATTTCGAAATCACCGCCGGAATGTCTGGCCTCCGTCGGCTGCGGTAAGCTGTAATAGGGCAGCTTGGGCTGCTTCCTTATATGCGCAACGATCTTTTCCAGTTCCTTGGTTGTGATGAATGGATTCTGCAGACGAATGGGTTTGGGGCTGCCCGGCGGCAGAAAGAGCATATCGCCTCTGCCCAGTAATTTATCCGCTCCGTTAAAATCGAGAATAGTGCGCGAATCTACCTTCGTTGCCACCTGATAAGCAATACGCGTGGGAAAATTGGCTTTGATAACCCCGGTGATAACATCAACACTGGGTCGCTGGGTTGCAAGAATCAGGTGGATGCCCACAGCCCGGGCCATCTGGGCCAGGCGGGCAATCGGCGCTTCAATATCCTTGGCGGCCAGCAGCATCAGATCGGCCAGTTCGTCAATGATCACCACAATGTAGGGCAACTGCTTAAAGCGATGACTGACGCCCTGCGCTTCGAATCCGGCAATTTTTTCATTGAACTCGATGATATTGCGCACCGCCAGCTCCGATAGCTGATCCGAACGCCGGTCCATTTCCATCATGATGCTGTTCAGCATGCTGATAGCGTTTTTCGGCTGGGTGATCACATGCTCATTGATATCGGGTCGCCACAGCAAATAATGTTCGCGCAGTTCACGATAAATGGGCAGCTCCAGCTTTTTGGGATCGATCATCAGAAATTTCACCCGTCCCGGATCGACAGCATAAAGCAGCGAAGTGATGATGGTATTAATGCCGACGCTTTTCCCGGAATTGGTCGCTCCGCCGATAAGCAGGTGCGGCATTCTGGTAAGATCGGCAATAAAGGCTTCACCGTTGATGGTTTTACCGAGAGCAATCGGCAGCTCGTATTCGTTTTTATTAAATTTCTCGGATTTGATAAGTGATTTCAGGTAAACGATCTGCGGATTCTGATTGGGAATCTCAATACCCACCGCGCCTCTGCCCGGTATCGGCGCCAGAATTCGGATGCCGCGCCCCTGCATGGCCAGGGCCAAATCTTTTTCAAGACTGGTAATCGAACTGACCTTTACACCGGTATCCGGCTCCAGTTCATACAGCGTGATTACCGGACCGGCCGTAACTTTGATCACACGCGCCTTGACGCCGAAGCTGGCCAGCTTATCTTCCAGATATTCGGCATTGGTGCGTAATTCCTCGCGGGTTACCCCACTGCCCTCGCGGTCGGGAGGCTCCTGCAAAAATTCGATCGACGGGAATGTATAACGGGCAATACTTTCCTTTACAAGACGATCGTAATCCAGCTCGATATTTTTGGTCTCTTCCTTCACTTCAAAATCCAGGTCGTCCCCGCTGTCATCAACCCCATTTGTCTGATTACCGGAGGGTTCGGTTTTTTGCGTCTGAGGCTTATCCTGAGACTGATCCAGCTTTGCGATGATATCATCGAGTGTGGTCTGGATCATTTTTGTTTCCGGATCTTCTTCAGGTACTTCCTGTTTTGGTTTTCTGACCGGTTCCGGCGCCGGTTCCGTTGGCTCCGGCGGCTTTTTGATCAGCGGCTCGCCAAGATTGATTTCCGGAATTTCCTCATCTTCCTCAGCGCCGTCCGGTTTTTCTTTCTTTTTATACTTTTCAAATTTTTTCTTTTTGGCATCGATTTTTCTTTGCCGGCGCAGGGCCAGTTTTTGTCTGATTTTTTCCCGCAGATTGTTCCAGCGTTTGACGATAAATTGGCCGATTGCGCTGAACCAGCCGCCCATTCCGGATAGAATCGCTGCAATTTCAATCCGGATCGATACGATGATGAGCACAATCAACAGCAGCGATACCAGAAAAAGACTGCCGATTTTCCCCAAATAAATAACCAGTTGCGAAGCCAGCCAGCCGCCAATCAACCCGCTGGGATAATATTCGGTAACAGCGCCCATTTTCGCTACCGCTTCCGGCATCGCCAGAACGACTGAAAGCAGAAATGCCCACAAAAGCAACAACCAGACCGGTCTCCCCAGATGTTTGAAACTTTTTCTCTGAATGGCGGCAATGGCAAAAAGGGCCATCAACAAGGGCAGCGCCAGAATCGGATAACCCAGCGTCCACTGCATTAAAAAGTAGGACACACTGGAACCCAGTGGTCCCAGCCAGTTCGATACTTTGATGCGATTACCGTTAACATCGAGGTTAACCGGATCGCTGACATCAAAGGACAGAATGGCCAAAAAAATCAAGATGGCAACACCCAGAAACAATACGCCCAGGGCCTGCCGTCGTATGTTTTCATGTTTTTTTTTCTTTTTTCTCGCCATCGTATTTCATCATTAATGAATAGATGCAAAATATACTTAATGCACAAAGTAAAAACAAGAATTTGAACGGCTTAACTTATTTTATATTATTAACTTGCCTTTATCCATATAAGGTACAATTCCGCTGGAATTGATCTGCGCGCATAGCTTCAGATCGCGACTAAATCCAAGCTGCTGCAATTTTTGTCCGTGACTGGTTTTCCGAAGCATGGCTAATATTTTTGCCTCATCCGCCCGGCCGGTATCAGGTCCGTGACTCAACGCCCAGCGGGCACTGTCAGCTAAGGTAATATTTGAATTTATGCGGATCAGCTTCCATGCCATCATTGTTGCGCAAAAAGTATCTTCATAGGAAAAGTCGCCCTCATTGCCGGCACAGACCAGAACGATATCTTTGTTAAACTGCAGGGCTTTATCCACTACAGCCCTGAGATTAAGAAACGATCCGATCAGTATGTGCGCCGCCGCACCGGCGCGGACAATGGCCCTGGTGCCGTTGCTGGTGGTCAGTACAAGTTCCGCTCCGGATACCGCCTCACTTGTATATTCGGCCGGTGAGTTACCGAGCTCGAATCCTTCCGGTTTGAGTCCTTTCCGTTCCCCGCATAAAACCATCTGCGGCTGCTTACCTTTTATTTGCCGGGCTTCATCCAGAGAAGCGGCAGGAATAACCGCAGCACAGTCCCGGGCAAAAGCGCTGACCATCGTGCTTGAAGCACGCAAAATATCGATTACGACAGCCGATTTTTTGCTGTAATCAATTTCTGCTGAAGGCATAAAAGCAATTTCAAGTTTCAAAAAAGTTATCCTCTGTAAATCCTATAATATTTGTGCTCAAACGATCGGCGGTTTTACAATCCGTGCCGGTACTTTCTTGTTTCGGATTTCAATATCAATCTCCGTGCCGATTTTATAATGGGGTTTGTCCACATAACCCAGTCCGATTCCTTTTTCCAGAATCGGAGAAACCGTTCCGCTGGTAACCTCGCCAACTTTCTGACCGTCCTTATAAATCAAATAATGGGGACGGGGGAAACCTTTATCCTCGAGAACAAAGGCAACCAGTTTGCGTGTCAGTCCCTGTTCCTTTAATTTTACCAGTGCTTCTTTGCCGATGAAATCGCCCTTATCCAGTTTGGTTATCCAGCCCAGGCCGGCTTCGAAGGGATTGGTGGTCTGATCGATGTCGTTGCCGTAAAGACACATTTTTTTCTCCATGCGCAGGGAATCCCTGGCACCCAGCCCGATCGGTTCGATATTGAATTCCTCGCCGGCATCAAATACCTTTTCCCAGACCCGGGCGGCATACTGATTCTCAAAATAAAGCTCAAACCCGGGTTCGCCGGTGTACCCGGTTCTGGAAATCAGCATCGGCGCACCGGCCAGTTTGCCTTCGGTAAAATAGTAAAAATTAATGGAGGCCAAATCGATATTGGTAAGTTTCTGCAGTGTCGCTTCCGCTTTTTTACCCTGCACTGCCAGCTGAGTTATTTCATCGCTGATATCTTTTATTTCGCAGCCGTCGATTTTGTTATCCAGCATCCACTGGTAATCTTTGTCTTTATTCGCTGCGTTAACGACGAGCAGGAACTTGTCATCGAAACAATACACCAGTAAATCATCGACGATGCCGCCATCCGGATAGCACATGGCCGTGTAGTGGGCCTGACCGACATCCAGAGCGGCCGGGTCATTAATGGTTAATTTTTGTACCATATCCGGAGCATTCGGGCCGCTGATCTCGATCTCGCCCATGTGGGATACATCGAACACGCCTACGGTCTCGCGTACGCGCCGGTGCTCATCCCTGATACTGTGATATTGAATAGGCATACTGAATCCGGCGAAGGCAACCATCCTGCCGCCGGCTTTTTCATGTATATCAAATAAAGCTGTTTTTTTTAGTGTCATTCTTCAAGTCTCCATATTTAAAGCCTGTATTTTCTCGCTAATTAAATCCGGCACATTTTCCAGTTGTTTCTCAAATAAAAGCAATGCCACCGGTAAAATCATAAGTAAGATTTCCTGGGAAAAATAACTGTCTTTTGTAAAAAAGATGATCAAAGGGACTATGGCGTTGGCAATCAGCGCTGCAATCAGATGTCGTCTGATCAGAATAAAGTAGATACCCCAAACCACAATCCAAATGATTATTATTGTCGGTTCAATAAATAGCAGCGCCCCTGCCGTCAGTGCAAGTCCGCCCCCGCCTTTAAATTTCAGCCAAGGGGAATGCGTATACCCTAAAACCATGCTGCCGATCGCTGCAGCGATGATTATTTGATCATTGGCGTTGAACTGACTGATCAGGATAACAGCCACAACGCCCTGGATTAACTCAGTCAAAAGGATCAGCGTGGCAGCTATTTTATCTCCCGTCCGGCGCCAGACATTCCAGACGCTGTAATTTTCAATTTTTGTCCCGGTGAATTTATCCCGTGCAAAAGTCCGGTTTAACAGCCAGGCCAGGGGAACCGAACCGTAAAAATATCCGACAAAAAAAACTATGATATAAAGATTGACACGCATTCGAACACCTGGGTAAAACTATCGTCAATTTAACTGAATAGCAGGAAATTAAGTAATAAAACTCATTTAACGCAAATCAGCGGCAGGGCTTCTACCGGATGTTCAGCTCCTGTTTCAGGAATTGGCCCGTGTATGATTTTTCAAGCACGGCAACATCTTCCGGCGTACCCTGGCCAATTACCCGACCGCCGCGCGCGCCGCCTTCGGGGCCTATATCGATAATCCAGTCTGCGGTTTTGATTACATCCAGATTGTGCTCGATTACAATGACCGTGTTTCCCTTTTCAATTAGGCGATTCAAAACAATGAGCAGCAGCTTGATATCTTCGAAGTGCAGGCCCGTCGTCGGTTCATCCAGAATATACAGGGTGTTGCCGGTACCGACTTTGGATAGCTCCGTAGCTAATTTGACCCGCTGAGCCTCCCCGCCGGATAAAGTGGTGGCCGATTGTCCCAGGTGAATGTAGCCCAGTCCCACATCGGCTAAGGTCTTTAGGCGGCGATAGACTGGCGGAATATTTTCAAGAAACTCCATAGCCTGATTCACGGTCATATCCAGCACCTCGGCGATGGATTTACCCTTGTATTTCACCTGCAGCGTTTCCCGGTTGTAGCGCTTGCCCTTACATACCTCGCATTGCACATAAACGTCGGGCAGAAAATGCATTTCAATTTTTTTGATGCCGTCGCCCTCGCAACTTTCACAGCGCCCGCCTTTTACATTGAAACTAAACCGGCCCGGTTTATAGCCTCGTATTTTGGACTCCGGTAACTGGCTGAACAGATCGCGGATCGGCGTAAACAAGCCGGTATAAGTGGCCGGATTGGAACGCGGCGTCCGGCCGATGGGAGACTGATCGAGATCGATCACCTTGTCAATGTGACGCAATCCGTTCAGTTTTTTGTAAGGCAGCGGCGCCTTTTTGGCGGAATAAAAATGGCGGGCCAGAGCCGCGAAAAGAGTTTCATTGACGAGCGTGCTCTTCCCTGATCCGGATACCCCGGTAACACAGATTAATTTATTCAAAGGAAAAGAAACATCGATTTTTTTTAAATTATTGCCGCTGGCGCCCTGCACTTCCAAAAATTTCTGATTGCCCGGGCGACGTTTTCCCGGAATGGGAATCGCTTTCTTCCCTGCCAGATACTGCCCGGTCAGACTATTTTTGCGTGCGGCAATTTGTCCGGGTGTTCCTGTTGCCACAACTTCACCGCCGTGCCGGCCGGCGCGCGGACCGAGATCAATTACAAAATCGGCAGACTCTATGGTTTCCCGGTCATGCTCCACAACTAAAACCGTATTACCCAGATCACGGAGATGCTGCAGGGTGCTGATCAGTTTTTTATTATCACGCTGATGCAGGCCGATACTGGGTTCGTCAAGTATATACAAAACCCCCACCAGTTGGGCGCCAATCTGGGTGGCAAGGCGGATACGCTGCGCTTCGCCGCCGGAGAGCGTTCCCGCCGCCCGGTCCAGGGACAGGTAATCCAGTCCGACATTAACCAGAAAACCAAGCCGCGCTTTCACTTCCTTCAAAATTTGTTTGGCAATGATTTGTTGCTGCTCGTTGAGCTTCAGCTTACCGAAAAAATGCCAGGCTTCTTTTATGGAAAGTTTTGTAAGATCATTAATATTTTTTCCATCGATTTTCACGGCCAGGGCTTCTTTTTTCAATCGCGTTCCGTTACATTCGCTGCACGTTACATTGTTCATATACCCTTCGATCCATCTGCGCACATGCTGAGAGCTGGTCTGTTTGTACCGGCGCAGCAGATTATTAACGATGCCTTCGTAGCGGCTGTACCACTCTATATATCCGCGGGCACTGTTATGGGTAATTTTGATTTCCTTATCTTCGACCCCGTAGAGAATCAAATTTTTAGCCTGCTCCGACAAATTTTTCCAGGGTGTATCCAGACTAAAATTATAGGCCCGCGCCGTACTGGAGATCAGATCGTACATCCAGCCTGCTGTTTTTCCGTTTAACACGCGGATCGCGCCCTGATTAACAGACAGGCTTTCATCCGGAACGATTAGCGAAGGATCGATTTGAGTAAGCGTACCCAGACCGTCACATTTCGGGCAGGCGCCATAGGGACTATTGAATGAGAAGGTGCGCGGCGCCGGCTCTTCAAAAGATATGTTGCAGTGCGCGCAGGCAAAATGCTCGCTGAACAGCACATCTTCACCGGCATCCAATTTATTGATGTATATCAGACCGGAGGCCTGCTTCAGGGCCAGTTCCACCGAATCGGTCAGCCTTTTCTGAATATCGGATCCGACAATCAGACGATCGACCACCAGTTCCAGATCATGTTTCTTGTTTTTTTCCAGTTCGATGGTGTCATCCAGCGTATAAATTTTGCCGTCCACACGCACCCTGACAAAGCCTTCTTTTCTGAATTGATTGAAAACTTCGCGATATTCGCCCTTGCGTCCCCGGATCACCGGGGCCAGGACCTGAATGCGCGTGCCTTTTTCCCAGCTCAGAATGGTATCGACGATTTGCTGTACCGTTTGCCGTTCCACGACCCGACCGCACTGATAACAATGGGGCGTGCCGATGCGGGCAAAAAGCAGGCGAAAATAATCGTATATTTCAGTAACTGTCCCTACGGTAGAGCGCGGATTACGGCTGGTTGATTTTTGCTCGATGGATATCGCCGGCGACAATCCGTCGATATAATCGACATCCGGTTTTTCCATCAGTCCCAGAAACTGGCGGGCATAGGCGCTGAGCGATTCCACATAGCGGCGCTGGCCTTCCGCATAAATCGTATCAAAAGCCAGGCTCGATTTTCCCGAACCGGACAGGCCGGTAATCACCACAAACCGATCCCGGGGAATTTCCACATCTATGTTTTTTAAATTATGCTCACGGGCGCCTTTGATTAAAATACTGTTTTTTTTGACCATTTATATTAAACCATCTCTTTTACTTACTCCCGGATTCGAAAGATTCGCCCAAAATAACCAATCTTTTGTATCGGTAAAAAAATTGTTATTAGCTGATGCAGATAATTAATGCAATACCAGTTTCCCTGCTACGACCCGGGTGATTATTTATTTTAAATGTACTTAAGTACACCTTAATTTATCATTCAAGTCTATTTAAATCAAACTTTTTTCTTTCAATGTTAAAATGGGCCGGGCAATCACACGAATCATTTTTTCGACCGTGCTGCCCAGCAGAAAACGATCGATCCCGACCGCTCCGTGCGTCGCAGTTACGATTAAGTCGCCGTTTTTTTCTTCCGCATAGCGGGCGATTTCACTGTAGGCAGCGCCCTCAACCGCATCAACACAAATATCCGGAAATTCCTTTTCTTTGAATGGCTGAACGATGGCATCCAGTTTTTTGCGGGCCACGGACATTCGCCTGATCTTTTGATCGGATTGATCATTTTCAGCGTTTGTTTTTTGCTTTTTTATTTCAGTTACTGAGATGACACAAATCTGTGACTGATACATCCGCGCGATTTTTACTGCTTCATGCAAAGCGAGTTCCGCATGATCACTGAAATTGAAAGGAACGATTATTTTCCTGAATTTATTCTTTATATTCGTACCCGGAGGCAGTGTGAGTACCGGCGGCGCCGCATACCTTATGATCTTTTCCGTAACCCCGCCGATTATAAAATCCTGCGAACGGCTTTGTCCCCTGGTACCCATCACGATCAAATCGAATGGCTGTTTATTGATAAATCCCAGTATCGCAGAGGAAGCAGAATAGCCGTAAATGACTTCATAATTGATATCAAGCGGGTTATTTTCATTTTTAAGTTTAACCAGTGTTCTCATAACAGCCAGATGCCCGGTATCACCGGCAATATCATCTGCTTCCGGCAGTTTATCCGGCGCGGTGACAATGCGGGCATGGAGCAAAGTGAGCCTTGCGTTATAATCTTCGGCCAGCCGGGCGGCCTGAGCAACTGCATTATTCGCCGGGCCGGAAAAATCGGTCAGAGCCAGAATTGTTTCAATCTTCATTTTTTCAGACCTTCAAATTCCTGAATATCAATTTAAAACGCATTCAATTTTTAATTTTGAAACAGGAAATGTTCAGGGTGTGGCCTTAATTCGGGACAACGCAGACTTTTCCGGTAATTGCATGCCCAGCGACATGATGGCATATACCGGCATAATAAAGGCGATGATCATCCAGTTTTCCTGATTAAAAGCCGGGAAAATTTTCAGGATCACGGCCAGTGCCGCTACCGCCAGGTGCAGATACCACAACATGCCCATCCAGGCTTCCGCCCAGCGCTTTTCCATTGTAATGGCAATGCCGACAACGATAAACAGGAAAGTCAGCGGATTGGCTAAGAACAGGTTTTCATTGTGATGGGTCAGTGTATGTTCCGAAAAAGCACCCATCAGCGCCAGCATCAATCCCGGAATGCCAAGCAGCAGGCCGATAAAAAAATGATATATCCCGTAAAAAACTTTCGTTAACGCATTTCTTCGGTTTCTGTGCCACAGTATAATAGCCAGTCCGAGCAGACCCAGCACAATACCGGCGAACATGGCGCCCGGCCAGTGCGGCGGGACTTTATCAAGTACCGGCGGCCGTTTGGCCTGGTAATAAGTTGTATTTTGCTCTACCAGTTGCCGCGCCTGTCCCTGCGGATCAATGTATTCCAGTTGGGATACATATTTTTCCAGTTCATCGGGCAGAAACATCTCATCCCACTGCGTAATCGGCTCATCGATATCATCATTCATCAAATATATCAGCAGCATTTCCATAAAAGCGCTGCGGGCAATATAACGCCGGGTATGTTCGCGCAGGGTCAGCCGGGCGGGTTGCATGGTCGCTTTTTTCAACTGTCCTTCCACGGCCGTATCGATAAAGTCACGAATTCGGGTGGAACAATTTTCATAATAATGATCGTAAAGATAGTTTTTATTCTGCGGCAGCACATTGACGGCCAGTTCTTTAGCCAGCCATAATTTCTGGGGCGGCGGTAAATTTAGAAGCAGTATACGCACATCCCGGTTTTGGCGAACGTACCAGTTCAGATAGCTCCATACTTTAAATGCACCGGAAGAAAAAACAAAACGTCCCATCGCGAACTCGGCCATCCAGCCCCAATCGAATGAAAAAAGGCCGAAATTATAAATCCGCCCGATATTTTTGCTGGTATCCTGAACGATCAGTCCCGTATGTCCCCACCAGGTTGTGATCTCTTCGCCCCGCCCGAAAGTAACCAAACTGATTTGCAGATCTTCCGCGCGGCTTTCACCTGTTTGCCAGGGCGGCGCCTGGGCAATAATATAATCTGTCCCGATAAAACCGGCTAATAATAACAAAAACAACACATGCGTTACGATTTTCAGCATCGGATAAATTCCTTAATTATCTCCTAATCAAAAAATTTTAAAAATACGAGGATAGCCTGAGGAAAGCAATTGGAAAATTATTTGAAATGTGATTGATCGTTTAAATGGGACAGAAAAGCAAAAGTAAATCATCGCTATTTTCCAATCACAAATTCATCGTTAAAAAGAATCTAAATTATTCTTTATCGGGCTCGGAGTCGCTATCGGAATCGGTATCGGGCGGGGGCGGCTTCGATCCCGCATGCGGATTTATTCCTTTTCCACCATCTGCGGTACGGCCGAATAGACGAAAAGAAAGCGTTCGATTAATTCCCCGAAAATCAGAAAAACAGCGATAAATTGAAAACTTTCTATCTGTCCGATGAATGTGTAAATCACATAGACCATCGGTATAAACATTCCAACAATAATACGCGCCCCGAATAGAATACTGTAGCGCAACAATAACAGGCGACTTGTTTGATGACTCTCAAGCGAATAGCGGTTCAGAAAACGAAAACGGTAAATGATAAACAGCATTTCAAATACCAAAACAATAAGAATGATCGTAGACAGCGCCTCAACATCGAATATCAGAATAAGGGCGCCTATCCCGGCTTTTGCCAGTCCGGCTGCTATGTTAAACGGCGTGGTAATATGCTTCCAGGCCGGATAGCCGTAATGGGTTAAATTATGCTGAAAATTGTAAATCAGGTAAATCATCAGCACCGCTGCAATTAAATCCAGCCATTTCAAAGGACTGCCGTATTTGTTTGCCAGGTAAAGAACGTAGAAAATTAACTGCAATAATAAAAATCCGTAAAAGCTGATTGCCAGTTTTTTCTGCCAGGGCATAGGGGCTGATTTAGCCTGATTCAGCCTGAACAGCACTGCAACCGGGGCCAGTATCAACGTACAGAATCCGGCCAGATATAACAGACTGTTATAATAGATTTGCTGCATGGATATAAAATTTTCATCACCGACACTGGAGAAAACGTAAAAAAACACGGTCAGAAAAAATCCGCCGGCAAATATAAGCGTTACAGAGAAAAGAAAAAGCCAGTCTTTTGCAAAACGATCCTGATTCATTAAGTCAACTCTTTTTTTTGTTTATTGCTTCATTTATAAATTCCAAAAACTGTTTTGCCTGAATGGCGCGGTCGAAATTGCCGATTCCCCTGAAACTGTATTGAGGATCGCGGAGGGACCATTCCTGCAGCATTCGCGAAATTTGTTTGATATCGCCGGACGGCACTACGGTCCCGGCGTCGGTTTCTCTGATCAGTTCCGCCGCTTCTCCTTCTGCGGGGACCATGGCCAGAACAGGTTTTTTTAAGCGCAAATATTCGTAAACCTTGCCGCCAATGGTATAACCGCTGTTGCGGTGACGGTTATCGAGGATGAAACAAAGTGCATCCATCTCTGACAGCCGTTTCAGGCATTCCTTGTGTTTTAGGTAGCCGGCCCGGTGCACCCTGTCGGTGATACCGTAACGGCCGGCAAGTTTTTTGAGATCCAGCGCGGAATGACCGATATGATAAAAATGAACGGGACGTTCCCGGTCTCTGCCATCCTTCTTCAATCCTGAGATCGCCGCGAACAGAAACTTCGGATTATTGAAGTGCGAATAGAATGTTCCCGAAAAGGCAATGCTGAACTGCTTATCATTTTTCGAACCTATTGCGATATCCTCAAAATCGTCTTCATCATAGCCGTTGGGGATAACGCGCCAGTCTTGTGCAGAAAAATTGCCTATGGTTTTTTGAAAATGATTAATCAACGTCCGGTATGCACTGACGCCGAAAAGCAGCGCCTCTATGGCCTTTTTTTCAAGCTGCCTTTCGCGCATCAGATGATACGGCGTGGGAAAAATTTTATAGGGATTCGTGGTCCAGGGATCGCGCATATCGAGGATAACGGGGATATTCAGTTCCTTCTGAAGACTTCCGGCCAGCATGGCCAGTGAATAAGGCGGTGAAGATATTAAAATGCAGTCATATTTCTGCTCACTGAGTTTCTGTTTAATCGCCTTCTCCGCCCGCGGTATCCATGTTTTGCGCACGTCCGGGATATAGAGCAGGGCGCTGATCCAGCGTTTTGCATAGTTGGACAGAAATCGCCCGCCAAGTCTTCGTAAAAAATAACTTTTTGCGGCGGCGACGTTCGCCGGCAGTCGCAGTACTTCCACGCCGGCATCCACTTCCCGCGACAGACTTTCATCGTACGGCAATGCACTGTCCGTTTCTTCAGCGGTGATCACCGTAATCCGCCAGTCCGCCTGCCGGGCATATTTGATCAGTTTGGTGATCCGCTGAACGCCGCCGCCGCCGGTAGGAGGAAAATAATATGTTACAATTAAACACCTTCGATCCACGTCTGGTTTTCCATATCTTTTATTAAGCGATAGATAATTCCGAAGTCTGCTTCATTATTTTCAAAATCGCGATGATTAATATCGATTGTAGCGGTATGCATACCTTCATTTTTTGCCCGTTCGATCCAGTCATCGTAGGCCTCGTTAAGCCGGTTCAGATAGTGGGGATCGATAGACTGTTCGTAATCACGGCCCCGTTTACGGATATGGCCCATCAAATGATCGATATCGGCTTTCAGGTATAAAACGAGATCCGGCTTACGCAAATAGCTGATCATGACTGAAAATAGCGCCCGGTAATTTTCATAATCGCGGTCGCTCATTTTTCCCTGCTCGTGCAGAGTGTGGGCAAAAATCTCCACATCCTCATAGATGCTGCGGTCCTGAATGCATGAATCGGGCCAGTCGGTAATTTCCTTCTGGCTGCGGAAGCGATGGGACAGAAAATAAACCTGAAGGTGAAAGCTCCAGCGTTCCATGTTCTGATAAAAATCAGACAGGTAGGGATTATCGATTACCTTCTCGTAATAGGCTTTCCATCCCAGTCGTTCGCTCAGCATACGTGTTAAAGTCGTTTTGCCGGCGCCGATATTACCGGCAATTGCGATATACAGTTTTCTGCGTTTTGCCAAATCAGTCTATCCCGGTTATTGTACAATTTGGAAAGGAATTAGTCAAAAGATAAAAAACAAATATTAAAATTCAAAGAATAATGTCGTGGCGAATTTAACGGGAACGCCATTCACCGTTCCCGTTTTAAACCTGAAAGCGCGGGCTGCCTTGAGACTCAAATCATCATA
Organism: uncultured Calditrichaceae bacterium; assembly: GCA_964467525.1. Taxonomy (GTDB): domain Bacteria; phylum Calditrichota; class Calditrichia; order Calditrichales; family Calditrichaceae; genus CAYXRA01. The sequence continues at coordinate 8,430 of CAYXRA010000035.1, read as the reverse complement.
ATAATCGTTCAGACCTCTAAGTATTTTTGCGGATTCCACCCTGCCTTCACGATCCACAACAACCCGGATGATAACCCTGCCGTGCGCACCCAGTCCGCGGTTTGCATCTCTGATTTGCGGGACCACTTTATTAATCACTTCCTTATGCTCATCGAGGAAAGCGTCTAAAAAAATCTGTTCGTAATCGATGAGCGGTACTTCGCTCACTGCCCCATCTTTCTTTGGTGTTTCAACCGGTTTTAAGGGCTCAGCCCTTTTGTCTCTTACAGCTATAAGATTTTCGGCATTGTTAGCCGCCGTATCCCTTCTTCCGGTTCTTACAGACGGAATTTGCCGACCGGAGGGCGCACTTTGACCTGCCGTATCCGCAGGCGTGATGTTTCGGCCTGGTGTCGTGAGCGGTTCTTCGGATGCCGTATCCAAAAGATCGGCGGAATGGACCGTATTCTGGCTTAGAAGCATCTTTTCTTCCAAATCGAAATCCACTTTGATCAGAGGCAAAATGTCGACTGAACCGTATTGATTATTATCAACGCCGTCATAAATACTGAGGCTGATTTCATTCCGGCTTGCGCTGCCCCAGGAGTTGTTTTCGGCCTTGATATCACTTTTGGAATGATTGTAAAAATTGTAATCACTGTTATCTATCAACGCATTGCGGCCGATGTTATAGTCAGCGCCGGTTTGCAGCCATCCAAGATTAGGCTCTGATCCGCTGAAACATACCACACCCAGTTGATTGAGCGTGATTAAGTTATCGGTCAGCACAGGCTGTGCGCCGAGTTTACAGATTAGACCGGCGTAGCCGTTATCCGTAATCAGATTACCAACTATTTTGGCTTTCGATCTGATCTCAACGGAGATGCCGGCATAGAAATTAAAGTGTATCTGTGAATTGCTGATTTGAGGATTACTGTTTTTCACAGTTATTCCGGTATAGGCATACTCAATCACCGTATAATCCAGAATCGATACATCTTCCCTGTTCATAATGCTGATACCGTACCAGTCGCCCATGCGGGCATTATCGGAATCGGACGTAAAAATAATCTTATTGTTGATCTCACCTTTGGCCAAAAGCACGCCTTCCACAATAATTTCGCAGCGGGTGCGATCTCTGCCGGAGCTGTTTTGATCGGTGCCGGGGCGGAAAAGCACCCGTGTGCCCGGATGGATAACCAGACGCCCGCCGGTTTTAACGACAATATCTCCGTCAACAATCACCGTCCCGTTCCAATGCATGGTATTTTCAATAGTATAATTTGTAATCGTTTCCGTTTGAGAAATTGCCGAAACGACGAAAAGATGCAGAAATACTGCAATAAAACAGGCTAAATATTTCATATTATCAGATAAAATTTAAACTCAAAATTAAATGTCTTAAAATCATAAAATACAGCAATCTGCAATCCGGATCGGTTGCCACAGATCCGATTGCCTGTATTTGATTATAACGGTTTCGTTTAAAACCTCCGGATTGAGCAAGGCCCTTTGTTAAACTTCAATGAAATCAGCGATTACATTCAGCAAATCATTTTCTTTAAATGGTTTAACAATAAAGGCATTTGCCCCCAGTTCTTTACCTTTTCTGCGCTGTTGCTGACCGGTTTTTCCCGTGAGTATGACCACCGGTAATTTATTAAATTTTTCCTGCTGACGTATTAAAGTGATTAAGGCAAATCCGTGCATTTTGGGCATTTCCAGGTCTGTAATCACCAGATCGACAATATCGTTCTCGATTACTTCGATTGCCGCGGCGCCATTGCTGGATTTCAGGGTTGTATAACCCTGTTTTTCGAGCACATTGCTGACAAAATTACGAACGCTGCTGGAATCATCGACAATCAGAATGCGTGGCTTACGTCCCTTTACTTTTGTTTTGGATATTTGCTTTGCCGCAGGCAGTTCATATTTTTCAACTTTCTGTTCTTCAGAAGCTTTCGGTTTTTCTTTGCTTACCTTCACCCTGCGGCTGCGAATAGACAATGGATCGCTTACACTGCCGAAAAACTGAAATTCGATGGTTCTGATTACTGCTGCATAATCCAGGATCAACGCAACGCTGCCATCGCCCAGTATCGTGCCGCCGGCGATATAATCCACATTTTGCAAATGACTGCCCAAAGATTTGATAACAATTTCCTGACGTCCGATGATCGCATCGACGCCGAGGGCAATGCTGACGCCGGCATCATGCAGAATCAACGCCTGTTTATAGATTTTGCCGCGGTCTTCTTCTTTCTGGATTTTAAGCAGCTCATCAACACCGACGAAGGGCAGTAGCTTGCCTCTTACCTGAATGTATTTTCGTTCATCATCGAATAAAATGTCCCCATGATCAACAGGCATGGTTTGCTGGACGGCAACGATGGGAATAGCAACAGGCTGTCCGTCCATTTTGATAATGAGCGCCTGGGAAATGACCAGGGTCAGCGGAACGCGAATACTGAATGTTGTACCGCTGTTTTTTTCTGTTTTTATACGGATGACGCCCTTTAATTTTTGTATCTGATTGGCGACCACATCCAGGCCAATCCCCCTGCCCGAGACATCGCTGGCTTCCTCACGGGTCGAAAATTCAGGATAATAGATATAGCTTAGTATTTCCGCCTCGCTCATTTTTTCCACATCTTTTTTTGTGGCCAGCTTATGCTTAATAATCACCTTTTTAACATCGTCAAGGTCAATCCCTTTGCCGTCATCTTCAATATCGATAACGACCTGGTTCTTTTCCTGTCGCGCCCGCATGGTAATTGTGCCGGCTTCTTTCTTGCCCAGTTTTTTTCGCTCGGCCGGTTTTTCAATACCATGATCAACAGCATTACGCAGAATATGCATCAGCGGATCGGTGAGCGATTCGATCATGGCGCGGTCCATTTCGGCGTCGTTGCCTTCAATAACGAGATTAACTTTCTTGCCGTTTTTCTTTGCCAGGTCCCTTACCGACCTCGGATACCGGTTAAACAGGTTTTCTATCGGCAGCAGGCGGGCTTTGAGAATATCACTGTGCAGATCCTTGGTGATATTGGCAATTCTGCCGATATTCTGCTCAAAACCCTGCGAAAGTTTATTCAGTTCCGAAAATACATTATTGAGTTTTTTAATAAGCTCGCGGAAATTTTGCGAAGCAATATCCAGACTGTTCTCTTTCTTCAGATCATCCCGGGCTTCCGTATCCAGCTCTTTACTGTATTCCTGGTTTTCAATCAGGTCATCGAGAATATTTTCTAAATGATAAATATCTTTTTTTCCGGTTTCCAGTCCGCTTATTAATGATTTTAGATTTTCAAAGTAAGCGGCCAGCTCGGTGCGGTTGACCACCAGTTCCGTAACCATATTCACCAGTTTGTCCAGATACGATGTGGTAATCTTTATCATATTATCGTCATCTGTTTTGGCCCTGGACTTTGCCGGCGATGTTTTTGCGGGCCGGGCAACCATTTCATCGCTCAATTGCTGTTCGAAATTCTGATAGAGAAAAAGCTTATTATCGATCTCCGCAAGTCGCGCGGTAAATTGTTCGGCCGTCTCACTGTCTTTATCTTTTATTGAATTAACCATCTCTTCGATCAGGTCGATTGCCGAGAATATCGGATTTATCATTTCCTGCTTCAGATCGCCGGCCTGCATTTTATAAATCTGAAAATAATCTTCCAGCTTATGGCTTAGTCTGCCAATTTTCTCGAATCCCACCATTAGGGCACTGCCTTTTAGCGTATGTAAATTACGCTGGAGACTGGAAAGCAGCGGTTCGCTTTCAGGTATTTTTTCCAGTTCAAGCAAATCGTCATTGATCAGTTTTACCAGATTTCTGGCTTCTTCAATAAAGACTTTATTTACATTCTCAACATCTTTTTTAGTCAATATTTCAGGTTCTTCCGCTTCAGCGACAGCTTCGGCCAGTTCCGCTTCGCGGGCCGATTGCAGATCACTGATATCCAGCATATTAATGACGCGGGCCAGCTCGGCCGAACTTACTTTTTGTCCGGCGCTTATTTTTTTGACCACGGCAACCGCTTCTTTAATCGATTTCTGCAGTTCCATGGAATTACTGATTTCATCTGCTTTGATCGCTTCTATGATGTTTTCCAGCAAATCGGTTACCTGGCTGATTTCGCGGAATCCCATCATTTTGGCGGACGACTTCAGGGAGTGGGCCGCGGATTCAAGCTTATCCAACTCTTCTGCAGCGTTAAGATCCTTTAACAGGTTTAAATTGGCCGCTTCAATTATACCGATAAAATTTTTAGCCTCCTGCTGAAAGATTTCAAGTAAATCTTCATCAACTTCTTCTTTTTCAGCAAACAGCGGTTTTTCTTCCACTTCTTTTTTATCGGCAACCTTTTCCGGCGCCGGCACTTCCTGCTCAGGCTCGCTGTCTTCGAGCATAATCCGGTCGAAAATAACCTGGAGATCGGCGGCGGTAGATTCGATATCCGTTGCATCGTCTTTAACCTTATTCTGTAACGCTGTTATCGCGTTTTTTAAATTAGCAGTCAGGTTTTCCGGCAGCGGAATGGTGGCTTTTCTGTAAAACTCGGCGATATCCTCGATGAGCGCGGCCAGATCGCCGATTTGCTGTTTTTTCAGCAAATAGGCCGAAGAACGGATGTTATGAATCGATTTTTCAACAACATTGAAGGGCTCGCGATTATCCGGATCCGCTTCAAGGGCATCGAGGGCTTTTATCGCTGCTGCGACATGCGCTTCACTTTCCTGCCTGAAAATTTCTTCCAAATCTTCTTCTTCCGGCTCTTCTGCAGGCACAGCCCCGGTCTCCTCAGCCGCTACGGTTTCTTCAGGCTCCGGTGCGCGGTATTCATCAACCAATTCCTTTAACACCGCAAGAATATCTTCGCTGTTTCCCAACCGACCGGCATTTTTGATACGATCGAACACCAATTGCATCGTCTTCACGATTTCATCAGCGAAGGATTTGTCGAAATTGTAATCCCGGCTGTTCCCGATAATTTCGATAATAAACGCCACCGTATCAGGATGATTGGTGAAACCGGCCAGATTTAAATTTTCAGTAAGGTGACGGAAATACCGCACCAGTTTTTCAGCAGCCGTTTGATCATCATTCATCAGGGCGTCTTCGAGCAGTGATTTGTAATCAGTCCATTTTTCCGTGGCCGCGCCGGTCAATATTTCGGCAATCTTCCTTTCATCCGAGAATGCGATGATCTCTTCCGCTGCAGTACCGATTTCCGCGATGCTTTCGAACTTTTCTTTCAGAGATGAGAAATCGGACGGTTCATCGAGCAGGGCAATAAAATGCTGCCAGGTGGTTTCGATGAGTGTCATGGCTAAACGGCGTTCATCTTTTTCCAGCTTTGCCGCTTTTTGATAGGCTTCACTTACGGGATTGAAAAACTTTGCCGTCAGATTGTCGTTCACTATCGCAGTAGACCTGCCGAGGCGCTGAATGATAGCGATAATCTCTTTATTAACCGCATCTTCGTCAAGATTTTCATGCAAGGCAAAAACCTTTTCCTGGATTTTTCTGAGTAAGTCTTTCAGGATGGCGTAAATTGCCTTCTTATCACTGAATGGGATTTCCGGCTCAACTTCCGGTTGAATTGGTTCAGCCTTCTCTTTTTCACCTTTGACATCTTTTTCCCTGGAAACTTTCTCTTTTTCTTCTTCAGAAGGCTCTTCAGGCGCTTCTTTTTCAGGAAAAGCAAGGGACGCATCCAGGTCAGCAATCAGGTCTTCGACCTCTGCGATGGCCTGCTCATCTGCTTCTGGCATGGTAAAGCGGTCGATATCGCGTAAGGCATCAAAAATGGTTTCGAAAATCCGCCCACTGTCATCCCCAAAAACGGCATCTTCCTCTATCGCCTGCCGCATGCATCTAATCAGGTTGTTAGCCAGATGCTCGATCCCGTTGTAGCCATGGATCATACTGATCTCTTTGAGTGACTTAAACTGATCACGAATTTTTTTAAGCACGCCAGGGTATTGGGCCGTTTGTCCGGCCATATCTATTTGGGTGCGGATTGCGTCGATGTGATCTACCACATCGGAAAGGAAATATTCCTGGAGCAGTTTATCGATGGTAAGCGGTTCCGCCGGCACTTCTTCCTGCACCATTTCGACTCTTTCCGGTGCGGCTTTTTTCCTGGCGGGTATTTTTTGTTTTTCGATTATTTCCTTAAAAAGCGTTTCATGTTTATCGGCAAATGTTTCCAGTCGATTGACAAAATCGTCGATTTGCTCATTCAGATCGTCCATAAATTTTTCGGCCGGAGCCTGCTTATCGATATCGGGCAGAAAGCGGGCCATTGCTTCGGCCAGGGCAACAGCATTCGGATCGTACCGGTCACGATTTTTTAATTCACCGGATTTGATAAATGCTTTGCATACCTCCACGAAGGATAAATATTCGGATTTCTGTTTTTCGGACCCGATGGTGTCCAGTTTTTTCCCGAGCCGATCAATAACTTCCCGCTGATAGAATTCACTGAAGGTCAGCATTTCCGGTTCGGCAGATGCCGGCGCTTCTTCTTCGGCGACTTTTCCTGCACTGCGAAAATCAGCGATCACCGCATCCACCGCTTCAATGCTCTGGGTATCCTCGAGCATTAAATTATAGAGATTAATAAAATCACTGGTCAGTTCGGTCAGGGTACCGTAGACCATATCAGGCGCATAATCTTCGAGCCGTTCGATCATATCAAAAAGGAAAATCGAGAATTCATTAGTTCCCTGATAGTGGGCTAATTTTTCCAGTCCATCAATCAAATTTTCTTCGTTGACAAGATGTCTGCCCAGTTCTTTCAGTTTTTTATAATGCGCTTCCGGGATTTCATCTTTACCTTTGCGCAAAACCTGATTAAAAAACTCGATTAAATAGAAACTGCTAAAGGTCAGCTCTTCCGATTTTTTAAACATTTTGCTCTCCATTATTGAGCCAATCTAAATTTTTCGACCGCCTGATTCAAGGTTTTGGATAAGTTTTCCAACTGGACCGCGGCTTCGCGTGATTGTTTGGCCCGGCCCGCGGTTTCCTTGGTGATACCCGCTATATTTTCCAGCGCGGCTACGATATCCTTACTGTACCTGGTCTGTTCCTGCGTTGCTTCGGAGATATCCGCCGTTGAGGCGGTTGATATTTCCACACTGCTCAGAATATCGCGCAGCGCTTCTCCGGCGCCGTCCACCAGTTTTGTACCTTCGCTCACTTCGGTGGTACCGCTTTCCATTGCTTCCATAGTCTTTGCGATGCCGGTCTGAATATCCTGGATTAACTCTGAAATCTCTTCGGCGGAGGTACTGGAACGCTCGGCCAGTTTGCGGATTTCATCTGCAACGACTGTAAATCCGCGCCCTGCTTCACCGGCCCGCGCCGCTTCGATGGAGGCGTTCAGTGCCAGTAAATTGGTACGGCTGGCAATATCGCCGATAAAATCGGATATTTCACCGATGCGGGTCGAATTGTCACCCAAAATTTTAACCTGTCTCGAAGCTTCGCGCACCGAGTCCCGGATATTATGCATGCCGGATATTGATTTCTTAATAATATCACTGCCTTTTTCGGCGACCTCTTTGGCTTTGCGGGCCGCCTCCGCTGCCCGCTGGGCGCTCTGATTGGTATTGTTAACCAACTCGGCCATATCTTTGGAAAAATTGGTGATTGTCTCTGTTTGCGAGGCCTGATCCGCAGCGCCCCTGGCCATGGTTTCGATATTTGATAAAATACCCTGCGTTGATGAGAATACCTGTTCCGCGGCCTTCTTGGCATCACGGATTAATCCGCTCAGATCACTGACCATCAGATTAAAGGAATCGGCCAGCGCCCCCAGCGTATCGGCGGTGACATCCGCCGTCAGGGTGAAATCGCCGTCGGCGGCCGCGCTCACAATACGCAGTAATTCCTTGATCTGTTTTTGTATCTTGCCGCGATCCTCTTCCATTTCCCTGGAACCCTTCAGATTGGTTTCCAGGGCCTTGAGTGTCGGATAAACCTCGGTGAGGTACATTTGTTCTTCTTCCGGCAGGAGAATGTAATCGACATTCTTCATACGTACCAGATTCTGCTGAATATCTTCAATACCCTTATCAAGTTTGCGCAGTTCAAGACGCAAAATGATTAAACCGAGAATTAGAATTATAAAACCAAATACTGCCGGCCAAAGCAAAAAAGAGAAAAACGCGGGCATGGATTCGGTTATGTTGTTTTCAATCATCAACAGGGCAACTGTTTCCCCCTCCGTATCACGGACCGGAGCGAATCCGATCACAAAAACTTCGCCATTCTTTTTCAGCAGTCTGGTTGTAACTTCTCCCCGGTTGAGCGTCTGTCCCATTTCCAGCCAAAGATCGAAACTTTCGCCAATCATATTTTTTTCAAGGGCGCTCAGTACGATTTCGGTCATTGTATCCGCTCTGCGCAAAATCGTAATCGATTCATCAGAAATATTTAAT
>CAYXRA010000034.1:0-33468 GCA_964467525.1 uncultured Calditrichaceae bacterium | reverse complement strand
ACGACCTTAACCATCGATAATGATTTTGCCCGTAGTGCAGCCTGGGCGGATATAGATAATGATGGCGACCTTGATTTAATGATTGGTCGCGAGGGGCCAAATCGTTTATACATTAATAATGGGAATAGCAATAATTGGTTAAATATAAAATTTATCGGGGATGGCTCTACCTGCAACGCACATGCTATTGGTTCTCTCGTAAAAGTCAATGCAACTATCGGAGGCAGTACCTATACGCAGATAAGAGATATATCTTCTCAATCCAATCAGGGTAGTCACAATAGTCTCCGCGCTCATTTTGGATTGGGAGATGCGACCTCTGTTCATAGTATTAATGTGAACTGGGCAGGAGCGAATACAAGTAATTCATACACAGATCTTCCCGCCAGTAAATTCATGGTTTTCAAACAGGGAGACCTGAATGTTACCAACGATGTAATTCCTAACCAGAATTTTATGTACCTTTTCGGCAATACAGGCGGCTCTGTAGAATTTACTTCCAATACCGATAGTGATGGCGGCACGGTTACGATGCAGCGAAGCAACAGCGATCCGGGAAGCAATGGCTTCAACGGTTCCGCTACCGCCCCGGACGGCTCAACCGTAACGCCAAACATAATTTCATCTGATCGGTACTGGTCAGTGAGCGAAAGTGGTTTGAGTGGAAATTTTACAGCAACAGTCTATTTCGATATTACGGGCATTGGTGGAGTGACTGATCCTGACAAATTAATTCTTGTTAAAAGAACATCGAGCTCTGATCCCTGGACTGCACTTAATACAGAACGCCTTGGGAATACGCTTTACGCAGCGAGTCAGACCACCTTTTCCGAATATGCCGTGGCCTCCAATTCATCCGATAATTCATTACCCGTTGAACTGCTTACTTTCGAAGCTGAAGCCGATGATCAACGGGTTACGCTTAAATGGATTACAGCTTCAGAACTGGAAAACCTGGGTTTCATTCTTCAGCGCTCCAGGCGGCAACCTGACAACTTTGAAACTATTGCATCCTATAAAACCCATCAGGATTTGAAGGGTCGAGGAAACAGCAGCGAAGAAACGCATTACCGTTTCGTCGACGATAATGTGTATAACGGCAATATTTACTTTTACAAGCTTATCGATGTGGATTTCAACGGAAGGCAAACCGTACATAATATTGTGGAATCCATGCCGAATAATATGATTGAATCTTTTAGACTTTTTGCAAATTATCCTAATCCGTTTAATCCTTCGACTACCATTAAATATCAGTTGCCGGCGCGTACCAGCGTAGATCTGACTATTTATGATTTAAACGGTAAATTGGCGGCAAGACTTTTATCGGCTGAACAGGATGCCGGAGAATACGAGATTAAGTGGACAACGAAAGATGTATCCAGTGGAATCTATATCTGCCGTTTAACCACAAACCAAGGGGTGCAAAGTCTCAAGATGATTTTGGTACGCTGAGCAACTATTCGTATAAATTAAAAATTTGCAGTTGTCTCAATAAGATGTGCTTCGTTTGCATATTTTTGTTGAAACATTGATTAAATAAGATGCAGGAGGTTGTTTAGCAGAGAAAATAATTGAATATTTAATAAGAATCTGGCTGTTTCATTCAACAAAGTAAACAACGGCCTTAGCCAAACTGGTTGCCAAATATCCTTTGAATTAATGAACGAGTGGATGCCGGACACTGATTAATGATTAAGTATTGCTAGCACCACAAAAATTGATTTTCCTAAGAATGTGACTTCTTCACATATTTTTTCGCCGTCCAATCTGTGGCAGAGCAGATCGTCCTGTCATTTTGAGTAAATGAGCGACGAAGAATCCATTTGCTTTATTGAATTTAAGGTATTCTTAGCTTAACTTATACTAAAAGCTCCTCTATGGGAGAATGACATCTTTTACCTTTTACCACACAGTAACCTATTTGTCCCTGGGGGACTTTGTGGCATTATCCTGCGTTTCGGGACAATATCCTCTCCAGAGGGTGCTTTACTTTTTTCTTATTAAAACATTAAGAATTCCGGGAGAGAAAAAATGAAAAATATATTTATTACTTTTTCAATTTTATTTTTTTTCAACATGCCTTTTTGTTTTTCTCAGGCAAATTTTTTCTACTATTATCAGGATCAGCCCCAGTATTTAAATCTGGATAATAAAAATATTACGCTTATAACCACTTTATTAAAATCTGAAGAAGAACTCCGGGATGAGTTACAGCAATTTACCGGACTTGCAATAGATAGAGTTAGAAATACAATTTCCCAATTTGATTTTCAGCTTGTTTTTAGCCAGGATTTATCCGAGTCAGATTTGTTCGATGTGTTAAACCAGATTAATACTTTAAGTTACATAGATATGGCGGGACCGGTTTTATTGTATGATAATATTCAGCAGGGCGTTACCAATCTGTTTACGGTAAGATTTAGAGAACAGGTAACCGAACAGCAAATCGAGACATTAAACGATCAATACGATGTTGAAATAATGCGCCGAAAGCCGAATCGAATTTTTCTCATGAAAGTTGACAAATCAACAGAGTTGAATGGATTATCTGTGTCAAATATCTATTATGATTCGGGATTGGTGGAATGGGCTGAGCCAAATTTTATATACTATGATGGTAGTTTGCTTCATGCCAGTGTAAATGATACTTATTGGGGAAGCCAGTGGGCGCATAAGAATACCGGCCAGAGTGTGCCAACCGGTGCTTCCACAACATACGGATTTCCGGCAAATGTAAACGGCACACCGGATGCCGATATGGATGTTGATTTAGCCTGGGATATTAACGCGGGTGGCAGTTCATCAATTAAAGTTGCGATAATTGACAGCGGCACCGACCTGGACCATGAAGACCTGCAAGCCAATGTTGGCAGCGGTCGCGATGAAGTTGACGATGACGCAACAGCCGACGACGGTGAAGGTCATGGCACCTGCTGTTCCGGTATTGTCGCCGCTGTTGCCGATAACGGCAAAGGAGTCGCCGGTATTGCCTATAATTCTACAATTATCCCGGTGCGTGTATTTGATAACAGCGGCAGCACAACAAATGCCTGGCTGGCAGATGGTATCAATTGGGCCTGGCAAACCGGTGAAGCCGATATTTTAAGTAATAGTTGGGGCGGCGGCAGCCCGGCGAACGAGATAACAAACGCCATCAATAACGCCAAAACCAAAGGACGGGGTGATGGCGACGATGATGGAAATGATGGTGATTTAGGATGCGTCGTTGTTTTCTCCAGCGGCAATAACGGCCGCGATCCGGTTAATTATCCCGCCTATCTGGACGATGTGATAAGCGTTGGCGCTTCCAATATGTATGATCAGAAAGTAAGCGCCGGCAGTCAGGATTATCAGCATTGGTGGGGCGCAAATTACGGTGACGCTATTGATGTTGTCGCACCGACAATCGTCTATACTACCGATATTGCAGGGAGCGGAGGTTACAGCAGTGGAAATTATGAAGATGTTTTTAACGGCACTTCCGCCGCATGCCCCAATGTTGCCGGCGTTGCCGCTCTGATCTTAGCCGAGGATAATACGCTTACCTCCGATGAAGTTCAGTCTATTCTGGAAAGCACCGCCGATAAAATTGAAAAATTCGACTATGATGCAAACGGCTGGAATAAACATGTCGGTTACGGAAGAGTAAACGCCTATCAGGCACTGCGCGCCGCACAGGGTACTGATTATGTTTATCCTTTAATGCGGCATACCATGTTTCAGCCCACGACAAGCACCTCCGGGTATTCCGTTTCGGCAGAGATAACCGATGACGCCGGCGTTGGCAGCGGCTCCGGGCAGCCCCTGGTTTATTATCGAACCGATGCCGGCTCTGGCTTCGGCGATTGGAATTCACTTACGGATTCCGATGGACCAAGCGGAAACACTTATGACTTCTCAATACCCGGTCAGAGTTGGGGTACACAGGTTGAATACTACATTGCCGCCCAGGACGCTTCTTCTCAGGATAACAGCGGCTCATTCCCTTTTGGCGCAACCGGAAGCGATCCGCCCGGCAGTTCGGCGACAGCCGATCCTTTAACTTATCGCGTCGGTCATCTGGTTACCCGTCAATATACCAGCAGCGATGTATCTAAAACAATATCATACGGAACCGTTTATTCCACACTTAATATAAGCGAATCCCTGATTATTGCCGATGTAAATGTAAAAATCGACATTGATCACGCTTATCTCGATGATATAAATGTTACCCTGGAATCACCTTCCGGAACGATGACCTGTTTAACTTCCGAAAACGGCGGTTCAGGAGACGATTATGATAATACAGTATTTGACGACGAAGCTTCCACACCAATATCAGACGGTTCGCCGCCCTATGCCGGCACCTTTAAACCGGAATATGCGTTATGGGTCTTTGACGGAGAAGACGCACAGGGCGAGTGGCGCTTATTTGTTTATGATAATTATCTTTTTACAAACGGCACACTGCAAAACTGGAGCCTTACATTCACCTTCCACAGCGACGAAGAAATTTATATCAGCGAAATATCCGATCATTCCTCAAATTCTTCGGCTGAATTCTGTGAGCTATACAACAATACTGGTTCGGATATTGATCTGAATAATTATAAATTAGTCCGCTGTAACAGTGGCGGCGACGCCGAATACGTTTTCGATTTTGGCAGTGATGAATCAGGAACATCCGGCACGGTGATACCTGCAAAGGGATATTTAATCATTGCCCGCGGCGCGACCCAATCTGCCTTTGAATCGGCCTGGAGCGTTACATTGGGCAGCAACGTTAATTACAATACCGGAAACAGCAATCTGCAATTCGGGGAAAGCACGGCCAAACGGTGGAAGTTTTTTAATAGCGACGGCTCAGCCGATGTCGCTGACGGTGTGTTGCTTGATGATACGCAAACAACTGTGGCCGGGGCAAACAATTGTTCCTATCAGGATACGCCGGGCAACTGGAAAACAACCAGCGCTTCAAACGCCACACCCGGCAGCGCTCACTCCGACCAGTCCCTGCCCGTGGAATTATCATCATTTACTGCGCTTGGCAAAGAAAACCGCGTGGAACTGCGGTGGTCTACAGAATCGGAAGCCGCCAATTTAGGTTTCATTATTAAACGATCAATGAATAAAGAGGGTGAATATGAAGAGATCGCCTCTTATAAAAAGCATGAATCTCTCAAGGGACAAGGCACCGTTTCCTATCGTTCCGATTATCAGTTTGTTGACAATATGGTAATTGCCGAAAACACATACTGGTACAAATTAGTCGATATTGACATAAACGGCCGCCGACAGGAGCACGGACCGGTATCGGCAATCCCCTTAGCCGACGGTTCGCTGGCGCGAGCTGATTTCACCGTTCCCGAACAGTTTGCCCTGCATCAGAATTATCCCAATCCATTCAATCCCCAAACGACGATTCCCGTGGACATACCGGCCTCGGTGGGTAAAAGCGTTGAAATCAATGTTATTGTTTTCGATCTGCTGGGCAGAAAGGTAAAAACCCTTTATCGGGGTACCGTATCGCCGGGCCGCTACCGGATCGGCTGGGACGGCAGCAGCGATGCGCAAACCCGCCTGCCCTCAGGGATGTACATTTATTCGATTGTTGCACAAAACTTCAGACAAACAAAAAAAATGGTACTGTTGCAATAGACTGATGTAAATGTGAAAAAAATGCACATTTAAATTGCACTGTAATGGAATATTTCGTAATGAAAGTACGTCATATTACATTGTCATGGCGACTTATCAAATTGGATTGCGACTCAAAAATTCACAATCCAAAATTTTGTCCGTTATCATTTTAGCGTGACCATAAGGTAAGCATATGCCGTTTCAACTGTCTGATTAAGTTTTAACAGATACATTAAAAATGATCGCTATTTGCGGTGGGCCCGGAATTGGCGGATTATTCAAAGACCTCGGAACAAAACGATGCTTAAAAGAATCATTTTCATTTTTCTGATTTTCCAGATCTTAATTACAACTCAATTTGTTTCCGCACAAATCATTTCCAATATCACGGAACTGGGACATATTCAGTATTCCGCCGCGGGTGGTGAAGATTTTATCTGCGGGGATGTGTGGGGATTCAGTAAAGACGGCCGGGAATACGCAATCATTGCCCTTACAGAGCAGGGTGTATCTATCGTCGACGTCACCGATCCGGCCAATCCGGTTGAAACCAGTTTTATTACGATTCCCGGCGGCGGCGGACGTCTATATCACTGCAAATATTACAATGGCTATATGTACGCGGTTATGCGTCCCGGTCCGCTCCAGATCATTGATGCCCGCGATCCCGCTAATGCACAGGTCGTACTGGAATACGACACCAATATCAATGAGATTTACAGTATTTTTATCGCCGATTCTATCGCGCACCTGACTGACGTTGAAAGCCCCGATGCAAATATCAAACATATTTTTCTGGATATTTCCGATCCCCTTAATCCGGTGGAACTGGGCACCTGGCACCGTATTTATCATCATGTGTACGCCAGAAACGATACGATGATCGGTTTCGTTTTGAACGGCGAGGTTGACATCGTCGATATTTCCGATCCGCAAAATCCTGTCTGGGAGAAAAATTTCGAGACCGGCGCCAGTTGTCACAGCGGCTGGCTGAATGATGACGGCGCCATATTAACAACCGATCACGAGACAGCCGGAGGTCACCTCAAACTATGGGATATCAGCCAGAGCGGCGATCCGATCCTGCTCGGTGAATTTGAAACCGCATCCAACAACGAAGGGGAAACGGCCATCCATCACTCCCGCTGGTATGATGATCTGATTTACATGTCCTACTGGCAGGACGGTTTCCGTCTGGCCGACGCCAGCGATCCGGCAAATCCCTTTCAGATTGCCGCATATGATACCATTGACCCCAATCAGAGTACGATGTTTCGCGGTACCTGGGGGACTTATCCGTTTCTGCCTTCGCGAAATATTCTGACCTCCGATCCTAAAAGAGGACTTTTTATCCTGGATTATCCGGATGACGGCCCCGGTCTGCGGCACGATCCTTTGGAAATTCTGGCGCCTGATTCGGAACAAATACGTGCTACACTGACCCATATTAAGGGCGCCGGTGTGAACACCAATAACTCGAAAATTTTTTGGCGAACGAATATGAATTCCAATTGGCAGAGCACGCCGTTACAATTCAGCGGCAGTGCAGATCAGTATTTTTTTGAACTGAATTTAAGCGGCAGCGAAACACGACTGGATTATTACATCAAAGCGGAAGGCAACAACGGCCAGCTAACCCGCGTACCGGGATTGGCGCCGTATCTCGATTTTCAGCGCATCCATTTTAATCTGAACGGAAGCGACGGATTTGAAGATATTTATATCAGCGAAGTTTCCGACGCCGGTTCGGAAGAAACGGAATTTCTGGAAATTCATAATATCGGCTCTCAGGATGTTGACCTTGATACATTCAAGTTAGTCCAGTTCGCGCCCGGCACAGATGCAAATATCAATAACAGCGAAATCGTGTTTGATTTCGGCGAAGATGAAATGCGGACTTCTTCAACGATTGTACCGGCACAGGGATTTCTGATCGTTGCCCGCGGGGCCGCACAGAATACCTTCGAAACGGAATGGCAGGCATTGGGATCAAATACCAATTATAACAGCGGCAACAGCAGTCTCCAATTCGGCGACAGCGATCAGAAACGCTGGATGCTGCTTGCAGCAGGGAATTTTGACAAAGCGGACGGTACGATTATTGATGATAGCGATGCACTGATCGGCGGCAGCGGCAACCGTTCCTATCAGGCAAGTCCCGGTAACTGGCAGACCGATAGTTATGGCAATGCCACGCCGGGCGCGCTCGATCAGGATCAATCCCTGCCCGTGGAATTAACCACTTTCAAAGCCAGTGCCGGAAACGGACGGGCGCTGATCGAATGGCAGACGCAGTCCGAATTACAAAACCTGGGATTTATTCTGCTGCGCGGCGAAAATGAATCCGGCGTGTATCAAACCATCTCTTCATATAAAACCAATGCAAATCTGAAAGGACTCGGTACTTCGGCTCAGGGAAAGGCCTATGCCTTCTATGACGAGGGACTGCAAAACGGCAATACCTACTGGTATAAAATCAAAGATGTTGATATCAATGGTAATTCGAAAGTTCACGGACCGGTTTCAGTGACACCCGCCATGAATAAGGTCATTGACGATGATTTCACAGACTTACCAACTGATTTCGTATTGTCGCCTAATTACCCCAATCCTTTCAATAACGCGACCCGTTTTTCAATCGATATACGTAATTTTGAGGGCGGCAGTCAGTTACCGGTAGTGGTGAACGTATACGACATTTTAGGCCGTACAATCAGAACCATTTTCCGGGGCAGCCTCACTTCCGGCAGACATGTCTTCAACTGGGATGGCAGGGACAACCGGGGTAATTCAGTGCAGTCCGCAATCTATATATTAAAGGCAAACGCCGGCGATTGGAATAAAACCCGCAAAATGGTTTTTATAAAATAATTTTTCTTTGATATTATTCATCAATTGCGCTTACCGGTATAAAGTTTATCTCACTGATCAAAATAATTTAACCTCAAGGATGCAGGTAGTTCTTAAAATTTAATTCATTTTTCTATTGCATCGCACACATCCTTTTAATATTATTGGTGTACCAATGTACTATTTAATAAAAGATGCTGATGACATTTTTATCTGACGACGGTTCCGAATTTTAAATTCAAACGGGTCAGCCTGTAAAAAATCATCTGTGTCATATTTTTAACAAAGGAGCCTTTGCCATGCGTATAGAAAATGATGAGATGTACTTCAAAGTCCAATTTTCCTACCGGGAAATTTCAACCGGAATTATCGATCATCTGGAAAAAACATTGCCCGAATTCGGTTATTTTTGTTCGGAAGATAAGATGGAATGGCACATCGCCAATCGTCATCGTGAGCGATTTACGCGGGCCATCAATAATTATTTTAACCGTGCCCAGTTGAGCCTGTTTTAAAAATACGGACGCATAAATAATCAGGTTAATAGAATTTTTATGGAAGAGATCGGAAAATCCGGCCGACTCAAAAATCGATAACTTGCGATTATTTGACATGCTGTTTAATTTAAGCCATGTTCAAAATCGGATATTATCAGTTTAGACCGCTGTTCGGGAAACCGGATAAAAACCTGGCGAAAATCGTAAATGCGCTGCAAGGGGTTGAAGCCGACTTAATGGTACTGCCCGAACTGCCGTTCAGCGGTTACTATTTTCGCGACCGTGAAGAGGTCTATGATTTTGCCGAAGAAATTCAGACGTCGGATATAATCGCTAAGCTGACCGCGCTCTGCCGAAAGAAACAAATGCACATCGTTACCGGTTTTGCCGAAAGATTCAATGATAAATTATTCAACAGCGCCCTGCTCATATCTGGTGATGGTATTTGCGCCGTTTATCGTAAAATTCATCTTTTTAATAAGGAAAAAGAATGGTTCGATCCCGGTGAATCGTCATTAACCGTTCAAACGATTTCGGATGTGCGTATCGGCATGATTATTTGTTTTGACTATGCTTTTCCGGAAGCGGCGCGCAAACTTGCCCTGCAGGGCGCCGATGTCATTTGTCATCCGTCCAACCTGGTGCTGAACCACGGACAAAAAGTTATGACCGCGCGCAGCTTCGAGAACGGCGTTTATACGATCACTGCCAATCGTTGCGGAACCGAGCGGCGTCCCCATGGCGATCTGCGCTTTACGGGGAAGAGTCAGCTTGTTAATCCCAGAGGTGAAATCCTGCACCGTGCTCCGGCACAACGGGAAGAATTATTTGTCACAACAATTGATATTGATCCGGCCAGGGATAAAAAGCTTACCCCGTTCAACGATTTATTAAAAGACCGCCGGCCGGAGTTTTATTAGCATATTAGCAGAGGTTATGTTATGTCGAACATCCAGCCTCCCAATGAGTCACTTAGAAAAGCCGTACGCTGGATTTCCGGCAGACTTCAGGAGAACGATCATCCGTCTTTGATGACTTTGATTAATGAGGCAACATTCCGATTCGACTTATCTCCGCTGGATGCGGATTTTTTAATCAGATTTTATAAGCAGAAAGATGATGATTCCAAATCGATGTCATAAATTCACGAATACGATTCATTTGCATCGTTATATAAAAAACTTAACTTTAAAATATATAACAGATAATTAATGGAGTTTTATACCATGTTTGTAAAACAATTCCTGATCGGCGGGGACCGCAACTTCGCCTATCTTGCCGCCGACGAAAAATCAGGCGCTGCCTTCGTCGTCGATCCGTCATATAATCCCAAAACAATTGTCGATTTCGCCACTGAAAATAATTATGAAATTAAATATATTTTTAATACCCATCGACATCATGACCATACCAACGGCAACAAAGAAATTGAAAAATTAACCGGCATAACTCCTCTGGCCTTCGGCGATACCGATCCCGCAAGCAGTCAAAAAATTGCGGATAGCGCCAAATTGCCCCTGGGTGAATCCGAAATTAAGATCATTCACACGCCCGGACACACGGAAGACGACATTTGCCTTCTTGCCGGCGATGCCCTTTTCAGCGGCGATACGCTCTTCGTCGGCAAAGTCGGCGGCACCGGGTTCGGCGCCGATGCCAGGGCAGAATATGAATCGCTGCACAATAAACTGCTGAAACTGCCGGATGAGACGCGCGTTTTTCCAGGACACAATTACGGCACCGCTCCTCAGTCAACTATAAAGAAGGAACGGGAAACCAATCCATTTCTGCTTCAGCCTGATTTTGATTCTTTTTTGCATCTCAAAAAAAACTGGGCGGAATATAAAAAGAAACACGGCATCGACTGAGCATCATCATATTTTGCATGATTGTTATGTAATTTTTAATTTATGTCCGCGGGACGGCAATGGCAAAGATATTGCCGAAAGTAAACAAATGATGAATACACGCTTATGTTAAAATCATTATCACTTTACGATTATAATAGAATTACAGCCCAGTTCAGGACACTGCGGGAAGCGCTTATCGATGCATCGTCCCTTATTTATCTGTCCGGGCTGAATCTGCTCGAACGGGTCTCTGACGAAGTAAACTTATTTACACTCCCGGAAATGCTCGCCGAAGCGCGTATCGATGACAAAATAACTGCCACCATTAACTCTCCCGGCGGCGCTATGAGTAACGATCAGAAATTGATTGCCTGCGCGAAAAAACATCGTCTGCCGGTGATATCCGATGATAAAAGTATCTTACTCAGCATGAAGCGCTACCGGCTGCCCTATTTTAACAGTCTGATGATGATTAATTTTTTGTATTACAGGAAACGAATTTCAGCCTCAGAAAGTAAACACTATTTCAGGCAACTTGAACACATCGCCTGGTACGGCGATGATGTCTGGCAATACGGACTACAATTGTTTTCAAGACTAAAAAGACAAGAGGACAAATCTTATGAACCAATATTTTAATCTGTTTGCGGCATTATTTATCGGCTTACTCCTGATATCCTGTTCAAAGGAAAAAAAACCGCTCGTATTTTCAGAGGATCAGCAATTGATTGCCTATACCGTGGAGGGCGAAAATGCGCCGGCATTGCTTTTCGTGCATGGCTGGTGCACAGATAAAAGTTATTGGAAACATCAGATCGATTATTTTTCAGATGATCATAAAACGGCCGCATTGGATCTGATCGGACATGGCGCATCGGATAAAAATCGCAAAAGCTGGACCATCGAATCTTTCGGCTCGGACATCGTTGCACTTGTGCGGGCCCTGAACCTGGATGATGTGATCATTGTCGGTCATGATTTAGGCGCTCTGGCCTCCGTATACGCTACCAGCCAGCTCGGGGATAGTGTCAGCGGGGTAATTGCCGTCGGTGCTATGCGCGATATAGACATTCTGCTCAAAGAAGAAGAAATAACTGTATTTATGGCGCCGTTTGTAAAGGACTTTAAAACAACAGCCCGATCCTATGCGGAGGCTCTTTTTCCCGTTGGCAGCGATTCACTGCTGATAAAACGCGTTGCCGATGATATTTCCGGTTGTCCCAAAGATTTTGCCGTAGCCACTAAAACGGCTGCAATCAAATTCAGGCCCTACAAATTTATCAAAGATATGGAACAACCACTCATTTTAATAAATCCCGCGCAGTGGCCGACGAATATCTTCGCCATTAACCGGGTAGTGCCGCGATTCCATTTTATGCGCATGGCCAATGTTGGCCATTTCATGATGCTGGAACGGCCCGGGCAGTTTAATGAGAAATTGGAGACATCAATTGAGATGATCAGGAAAGGTCTGTAAGACTTTAAACAGGACTTTTGAGAAGTGAAATATAAGCAATTGCCCTGGATTAATTGGCAGAGTAATCATTACGATACATTTACTACGCTTGATCATCTGCAGTGCATAATCTGTGATTTGATCCAAACGGCCAAAATATACTTAAGCAAATCTTTTGCTTTGTGTTAAAGGCAAATCGTATATTTCTCCAATCACAAAATCGACGGTGACTATAATTGATAGTTTAGCATTTAATATACCCAATCAAAACGTATGCCTGATCAGGTTAAAAACCAGCAAACAAATTATCCCAGCATTTTTAATGATGTGATCGGTCCGGTGATGCGCGGCCCGTCCGCATCCCATTGCACAGGGGCGTTGCGTATCGGCCGGCTGGCCGGCGACTTAATGAACCGCGATATCAAAGATGTGCTTATCGAGTTTGATTCCACCGGATCGCTGGCCACGACCCATGAAAGTCAGGGCAGCGATATGGGCCTCTTCGCCGGACTACTCGGATTTGAGGCTACCGACGAAAGACTGCCCGATGCGCCGCGTTTAATCGCTGAAGCAGGTATCAAAATTGATATTCAAATCCACAACCTGGATGCCGCACATCCCAACACTTACCAAATCACCCTGCGTAATGCCCGCGAACAATTTAAAATCAGAGCCATATCAACCGGCGGCGGAATGATTGAAATTACACAGATCAATCAAATATCTCTTTCTATCGCAGGTGATTTTTTCGAGACGCTTATTTTTGTCCGTTCAAAAGGAAAACAAATCCATGATTTTTTAAATGATCACGCCGAAGCTGACGCCATTAATTTTATTGATGCCGACAGGACGCAGATCGTTCAGTTGAAAGGCCCGCAATTCTTATCACCAGAATTACAATCCGCTTTGCACAAAAAATTTGCAATTCAAACCATTAAACAACTGCATCCGGTGCTCCCGGTTTTATCGCGGAAAAATATCCGCGTTCCGTTCATCACCTGCGCTGAAATGCTGCAATTCAATGCTGATAAAAATTTATCCCTGTGGGAACTGGCAGTGACCTATGAATGCGCCCGCGGCAACCTTACCGAAGATCAGGTTCTTCAAAAAATGCGCGATATCGTCGATATCATCGAAGCATCCGTTCAACAGGGTATTGACGGCACGGACTACCGGGACCGCATCCTCGGTCACCAATCCGGAAAATTCAAACACAAAATGGATGCCGGTCAATTGCTTGGTTCTAACCTGCTAAACCGGATGACGCTGTATATCAGCGCTTTGATGGAAATGAAGAGCGCCATGGGCGTGATTGTCGCCGCGCCAACGGCCGGTTCCTGCGGCGCTGTCCCCGGCGCCTGTCTCGCAGCGGGAAATGAACTTAACCTCTCCGGGGATGATATAGCCAAAGCGATGCTGGCCGCCGGACTGATCGGTGTTTTTATTGCCGCTAAATCTACCTTCGCCGCCGAGGTTTGCGGCTGTCAGGCGGAATGCGGCGCCGGCTCCGGTATGGCCGCCGCGGCATTGGTTACCCTGCAAAATGGATCGGCCGAACAGGCCTTAACCGCCGTATCACTGGCATTGCAAAATATTCTCGGGATGATTTGTGATCCGGTGGCTAATCGCGTGGAAGTCCCCTGTTTGGGCAAAAATGTGATGGCCGCCGCCAATGCACTGACCTGCGCCAACATGGCGCTGGCCGGTTACAATCCGGTTATTCCGCCGGATGAAGTTATCGAAACCATGGATGTTGTGGGGAAAAGTATTCCCTTCGAATTGCGCTGTACTGCGCTGGGCGGATTATCCGTCACACAGACGTCAAAAAATATTGAAAAGAAATTGTTAAAAAAACACAAATAAACAGAGGATATTTCATGATAATAAAAAAGTCGCATCCTGTAACAGTCGTGATTTTTACTGTTCTAATATTTACCTTTCTGAATCCGCTTCAGGCTGATAATGATTCACTGCTTACACTGAAACGTATTTTCAGCGATTATGAATTCTCTGCTGAACATATCGGTCAGACCCGCTGGCTGGAAGACGGAAAAGGATACACCACCCTGGAAAAGTCAGCCCGGGTCGACGGCCGCGATATCATATATTACGACTGTGCCTCCGGTGAGCGGTCCGTACGCGTACCGGCAACGATGCTCATCCCGTCTAATCAGGAAGATCCGCTGCGGATTGCCGGTTATCACTGGTCGCCCGATCGTGACAAATTACTGATTTTTACAAATACGCGAAAGGTCTGGCGCTATAATACCCGCGGCGATTACTGGATCGTCAATCTCAAAGACAGCGCCATGTGGCAGTTGGGCGGCGACGCCAAACCGGCAACACTGATGTTTGCCACTTTTTCCCCGGACGGCAAACAGGTTGCCTATGTCATTGAAAATAATTTATATGTCGAAAATATAGCGGATCGTTCGATCACCGCACT
Source organism: uncultured Calditrichaceae bacterium (assembly GCA_964467525.1). GTDB lineage: Bacteria > Calditrichota > Calditrichia > Calditrichales > Calditrichaceae > CAYXRA01. The sequence continues at coordinate 18,744 of CAYXRA010000034.1, read as the reverse complement.
GACCACATCCGGTTCGGAAACCATCATCAACGGCACCTTTGACTGGGTTTATGAAGAAGAATTCGGCATCAGAAAGGGCTTTCGCTGGAGTCCGGACAGCAAAAGAATCGCTTACTGGCAGCTCGATGCCGAGGGTGTCGGTGTCTTCAATCTGATCAATAATATCGATTCCGTCTACAGCCGGGTGATTCCGGTACAATATCCCAAAGCAGGCACGACCAATTCCGCCTGCCGCGCCGGCGTCGTTGATATTCAATCAGGCGAAACAAGATGGTTTAATATCCCCGGTGATCCGCGCAATCATTATCTGGCGCGCATGGAATGGGCAGCCTCATCGGACGCCGTGATCGTGCAGCAGTTAAACCGCCAACAAAACACCAACCGCGTTTTTCTGGCCGATGCTGCCACCGGCCGGGTTGAAAATATTTTCACCGACCGGGACAGCGCCTGGGTGGAAGTGGTTGATGACCTGCACTGGCTGGATGACGGCGCCGCCTTCACCTGGATGAGCGAACGCGATGGCTGGAAACATCTCTACCGCGTTTCCCGTTCCGGCAAAGATATTAAACTGCTCACGCCCGGCGATTATGATATAATCAATTTACTCGGCATCGATCAGGAAAAGGGCTGGCTGTATTATATCGCCGCACCTGAAAATCCCACCCAACGCTACCTTTTTCGCCGGCCGCTGGACGGATCGGGGAAACCGGAACGTTTAACGCCGGCAGCGCAATCCGGCACAAACAGTTACAAAATTGCGCCGGACTTCAATTATGCCTTTCATACCCACAGTTCCATTAATACGCCGCCAATAATTTCACTGATTCGTTTACCTGATCATGAAACGGTGCGCGTCATGGAAGATAATCAGGCGCTGCGGGATAAACTGGCAAAATTGAAACGCCGGCCCGCAGAATTTTTCCGGGTGGATATCGGGGATGGTATCCTGCTCGACGGCTGCCGTATTCTGCCGCAGGACTTTGATCCGGAAAAAAAATATCCTGTACTATTCTATGTTTACGGCGAACCGGCCGGACAGACGGTACGCGACGCCTGGGGATATTCCAATTATCTCTGGTATACCTATCTCTCCCAACAGGGCTATATTATCATAAGCATTGATAACCGCGGCACTTCGGCACCGCGGGGACGCGAATGGCGTAAATGCATCTATCGCCGGATCGGTATTCTGGCCTCAGCCGATCAGGCGGCAGCGGCCCGAAAGATTCGCCAATGGGATTATGTGGATTCGACCCGGATCGCCATCTGGGGCTGGAGCGGCGGCGGCTCGATGAGCCTCAACGCTATTTTCCGCTACCCCGAACTCTATCAGACGGCGATGGCCATCGCTTTCATCAGCGATCAGCGATTGTATGACACGATTTACCAGGAGCGCTACATGGACACGCCGCAAAATAATCCCGAAGGTTACCGGGACGGATCGCCCATCACCCATGCCCATAAACTGGAGGGCAATCTGCTTTTGATTCACGGCACGCTGGATGACAATTGTCATTATCAGAATATGGAAATGCTGATCGATGAACTGATCGCCCATAATAAAATGTTTACCGCGGCGCCCTATCCCAACCGCACGCACAGTATTTACCGGGGTAAGAATACCCGCCGCCACCTGTATGAAACCCTGACATGGTATCTGAAAAATCACGTTCAGCCGGGCGGCCTCGAAAAATAAGAAATAACACTGAATAAAAAAATCTATCTGACTTTTATAAAGGAATTGAAGTGCATAAAATAAAAATTTTTCTCCTGATCATACTATCACTGTGTTTTTGTCTGATCGCACAACCGGGTTTAACCCAGAATGTGCAACCGGATACCGGTCAATCGTTTAATCTTCTTTCCCGCATTGCCGGATTGTCTGATGTTACCATAAACGAAACGAAAATCGATATCTCATTCCGGCAGCCTGTTGACCACAACGATCCCCGGTCGCAGGAATTTAAACAGCGCATTGTTCTGATTCACAAAGATGTGAACAAACCGGTGGTGCTATGGCTGGAGGGCTACGGCATGGGCGGCGCTTACGAACAGGAAATCACAAAAATCATAGACGCCAACCAGATTACTGTCGAGCACCGCTACTTCGGCAAATCGGTCCCCGACAGCATGGCCTGGGATAAGCTGACTATTCGCCAGGCTGCCGACGATCATCATCGCATTGTGGAATCATTCAAAAAAATATACACGGGGCCCTGGCTCTCCGCCGGGATCAGCAAGGGCGGACAAACTACTATGTACCATCGCCGCTTTTATCCGGATGATGTCGACGCTTCGGTCTGTTATGTGGCGCCGCTCAATCTTTCCCTCGCCGAACCGCGCATAGATGCCTTTCTCGATTCGGTCGGTGAGGCGGAAACCCGCCGCCGCATCCGGACATTCCAAAAGCATTTACTGACTAATAAAGATGAGTTTCTGCCCCTTTTCAGAGATTATTGCCGCGAAAACGATTACTCATTTGCAATGGGTACGGAGGCGGCATTCGAATTCACCGTGTTGGAGTATCCCTTTTCCTACTGGCAATGGCATACGGAGGAAAAAGCAAAAATACCCGCGGATACGGCGTCCGTTGATGTGCGGTTCGATCATTTTGTCAGCGTTTCCGATCCCTACTTTTTCTCTGATCAGGGAATGGATGATTACCTGCCCTTTTTCTATCAGGCGGCGACGCAGATCGGTTTTTACGGTTATGACATTGATTCTTTCCAGGGATTACTTGACAAAGCGCCGGCGTATGACTTCGTATTCAGACTGCCGGAAAATCGTGAGCCGGAATTCGATCTGGCCCCGATGCGCGACATTGACAGCTGGATCAAAGACAAGGCCAAAAACATGATGTTTATCTACGGCGGACTGGATCCCTGGGGCGCCAGCGGCGTTGAGCTGTTTAGAAAAGACAATATGCTGAAGATGGTATTGGACGGTGGCAGCCACGCCACGCGCATAAAGGATTTTCCCGATGAGCAAAAGCAGGTTATGTTCGATGCTCTGGAATCATGGTTGGGTGTGAAGGTGAACAGGGAGTTTTAGAAGTATCATCGTGGATTCCCGATGCGCTACGCTCTCGGGAATAACATTTTAGATGTTTTTTAGCCTCGTTCTGTCATTCCCCCGAACGAGGGAATTTAGGGAGATAACCTGCTAAATCCTACTTCAAAAAAACAATCTTACGCCGCTCTACCGGTTGACCGTCGATTTTAAGCACGGCAAAATAGATGCCGCCGCTGTGGACTGAGGCATCCCATTTAACGGTACGCGTGCCAACAGACTGGTGATCATTGACCAATGTTTCAGTCTTTTCGCCGAGCGGATTATAAATTGAAAGATTGACGCGACCCGCCGCGGGCATACTGTAGCGTAACTGTGTGACGGGATTGAAAGGATTGGGATAATTCTGATGCAGAGTGGCCTGATTCACAATCGCCGCCGGATCCCGCGGTTCGATTGCGGTGGAGCTGAAAACAAAATCGCAGTACACCGGCAGGTGATCGCTGGCATAGTAAAGGGCGTCGGCAACATCGGCGCTCACGGCGCTGTTGGTACCGTAGTTGATCGACTGATTAAAATGTTTACCGTCGTTGCCAAAGGATTGATAGGATTCCACCACGACTTCATCGAGCAGGGCTTCGGAAACGAGGATAAAATCGAAGCGGTCGTCCAGTCCGCCGCTGGAACCGTCGCTGAGCTGTTCCCTGCGCGTGCTCTGCGTATGGATATTTGCATAATTGCTGTTATTGTGCCACCAGGCGCTTTGATTGATGGGATCGAACAGGCGCCCGTCATTATCCGCCGCCGAACCGGTTAACTTCTGATAGGCCGGTTCATTATCATTGTAAATATTGAAATCCCCGGCAACAATGAAATTGGTTAATGAATCGTGATTATTTAAATGATTGCGCAGGATTGTGGCCTCGTTCAGGCGTTTTTGTTCGTTCTCCTCGCCGGAGCTGGCTTTCAGGTGCACCGAATAGAGATAAAACGTTACTTCGTTGCTGGCGATCTCGAATTGATATTCGGCGATATCCCGCAAATCGGTGTCAATATAAGTAGCCCCGCGAAAAATGAATTGATAGGGATCGTAGAAAATGTGATTATCGGTGGTCGGCCCGTCATGAAAATCGATGGTAAAGTATTCGTTATTCAGCACCGCTTCCCTGAATTGCTGAATGCCGTAGGCGTTGACCACCTCCTGTACGACGAAAATATCGGGATCAACGGCTTCAACCACCGATTCAAAATAGGCCTCACGACTGGTGCCGTCGTAGTTGAGCAGATTGTAAGTCATCACCCGCATTTTAAAATCGGCAAAAAGAGCGCTGGTCAATAGAAATAGAATTATTAAAAAACGCATAACTTTTCCCTGTTAATAGATTGCTTGCCGGAAAATACACCGGTCAATACACCGGAATTCTGCCGTGTATTTTTTCGATCCGATAAGAAAAAATTTCAGATTCACATAAAATAAACGGTTGGCAGAAAATTTTTCAGAATACTAATACTGTTTCTCCTCCGGCAAATCCTCATCGGATATAGTGTATTGATACCGGTCGATCCGGCCGATTCTACTGTCGGCCACATACACAATACCATCATCCGAAATAGCAATTGCCACGCCATTCTGAAAACGCGCCTCGGCCAGTCCCTTCTTGCCCAGATCGGCCTGCTCGCCGGCGTTAACGCCGCGGTTGTAAAATTGTGAAACCCGGCCGCTGTCCGCCGTATCAATTACAAAAATTCCGTCATCCGGTCCGAGCGCCACATCGAGCGGACCGGCAAAGCGGTTCAGGTCCATAATCGGATCTTCGTAAAGAATATAACCGGGCGAAAATCTGTTGCCCTGTTTTTCCAGCTTTTGCACCAGAAAATTTCCGCCCAATTGTGTGAAGTAAATATTGCCTTCATCATCGCAGGTAATCCCGCGCGGATTATCGACCGTGCCGGCGCCCGATCCGAACCGGGCCACGTCCCTGCTGTATTTTCCGGAAAATATAAGATGACCACGATTATTTTTTAATATAGCTGAATCGGATTTAACTATTTTTAATTCAATAATCCGATTGTTTCCTTTGTCCGTAATATAAACAACGTTTTCATCAGCCGGACCAAAGGCAATATCACAAAATTGTGAATTATTATTCTCATCAATGTAAAATTCATGAATATTCAGTAAGGAATCAATTTCTGTTTCGCTTCCCCAATGCCTGTTTTCATAATCGGTAAAGTAGTTCAGGGATAATGAATCGACGCCAATATTGTTGATATACTGATTCCAGACAAAAACTTTATTTGTATTGTTGACAATGAGCAAATTGAGTTTTTCGTCAATGGCAACGCCCGACGGTTTATCAACGGGTTCGATTGTATTTAGATTATTTTCTCTGGCCACATTGCCCGATTTATACAACGTGACAATCCGGTTGTTGGCGCTGTCGGCCACGAAAATATATTCATCCAGGCCAATGGCCATATCTACCGGCGCCATCGGCTGTTCCGGATTATAGCCGAGCGTGGACATATCCCAGTCCGGTATCAAGTGAATATAGGCCGTGTCATTGGCGCCGAACGAATCCGGAGTGCTTTCCACGGAGGGCAACGGCATCTTATTGCCGCAGCCAAGCAGCATGAATAAACTCAAAAATATTACTAAAACAAGTACTGTTCTGATCTGATCCAAAACGACTCCTTAAAAATGATAGGCAATGGAAAATTGATTGGTATTGCCCAGGGTTTTGAATTCCTTGTAAGCATAGTCAATAATAAAATTCGTACCGGCAAAGGGCAGATTGAATCCGGCGCCAAAGGTAAACTTTTCTTCCTCATAGTTAATACGGTAGCCGCCGCGCAGAAACAGTTTTTTGAGATAGCCGAATTCGAGTCCCAATACGGCGTTTTCGGCATTATCGACCGGGTGATTGATTTGCAGCGATGTGGTTACCGTATAATCTTCGCGGTCAATCACTTCCATAGCCGAACCGACCCGGAACGTGGTTGGCGGTGAAAAAGCCTCATAGCCGCTCTGCGTATAGCCACCATCCCTGGTGCGTTTGCGGTAGCTGCCTTCGGGTTTTAAATCCGGTCCGAAATTAACCAGGCTCACGGCAAAACGCAGCGAACGGTAGCCCGTGTAGTAGAAGGTACCGAAGTCAAGCAGCCAGCCGCCCATTTTGAGATCGGCCATGCCCTCCTGCACGTATTTTACCGAAGTGCCGAATGAAAACTGATCGGTCATTTTAAGGGCGAAACTGAGCGCGCCGAAGGCGTCGTAATAACTAAAATATTCGCCGTTACCTGTAGGATGATACTCAGTGGTCACTTCCATATCGGCCATATGCAGGTAACCGCTGCTGAAACCGACGGCGCCCCAGCCATCCAGATGGTGAATGTAGCCCAGGTATTCGTATTTGATACCGACCGGCCATTCGATATGACTTAGGGAAAAGGCATTCTTCTGCACCTGGGCCGCTGCCGCCGGATTCCAGTAAAGACTGGTTGCATCATCGGCAAAAGCGACTGCAGAGCCGCTCATGGCTGTAGCCCGCGCCCCGACATCGATCTTCAAGAAGGTTGCCACAGCCGTGCCGATCCGCTGTCCGCCCAGCAGCGGGAACAAATCTTGCGCCCGCGTTAAACTGACTGATAGTGTAAGTATCAAAATTATGACAATAAAATGCTTCTTCATGTTGCGACCAAATTATGATTCAATGACTATTTAAAATTTAAATGCGATGCCGTAACGCACCGTACGCGGCCAGCGATATTTGGCCGGATTATAAATGGGATTCGGATCGGGATTAAAATCCTGCGTGTATCGTCGCGGCAGAATATCGCCCGGCCGGTATTCGCGGCCCGTGTAGGGGTTGATGATCCGCGGAATTTTGGCGTCGAATACATTCTGCACTTCCAGCAGCATGGACATATTGACACCCATAAATGCAAAATTTTTATACAAACGAAAATCAAGCTGATGCCAGTAATCCGACATTTTGGAGTAAGGATTGGAATCATCACGAATTTCCTGTTCGACATCCAGATAAGGTGTATAGCGCTTGCCCGATTCCATTTCCCAGTGCGTGCTGACGCCCCATTTATCCGGCAGCGTGTATCCAAAAACTTTGGGACCCTGATTTTCGCCGACATCAAAATTCAGATCAAGGGTCAGCCGGATCGGTTTATCCCAGCTTAAATAATTCTCTTTCAGGGGCTTGGTATCAATAACACCGGCTTCGACTAAAATATTATCATTTGGTGTGGAACTTTTACCTTTACTGATCGCATAGGTAAAATTCAAATTACCCGACACATATTTGGCATAGCGCTGGCGAACGCGAAGCTCAATCCCTTTGGAACGGGCATAATCCATGTTGATATACATATAATAACTGATGTTGCCCAGCCGCGGATTTTCCAGTTCGATACGTTCCGATGTCGGGTAGTCGAACATATCCTTGTAGTAGGCTTTCACTTCCATCACCAGATTTTCATTGAATTTATGTTTGAGTCCCAGTTCATAGGCAACCGTCGTTGTCGGATTCAGGTTGGGATTACCGAACAACTGATAAGTAGCCGGGGATGTAGCCTTCAGTTTGGCATATACATACTGCCCTTTCGGTCGCTGAGAAAAGTGACCGTAATGGAAATAAAGCACGTCGCGGTCGCTGACCGGGTGAGAGATACCGATACGCGGACTCAGATGTCCCTTGCCGCGCATGCCGAATACCTCGATGGTTTCATCTTTGAATTTTTCGCGGGCGCCGTCCGATATAATTACCGTTTGCGGATCGTCGATGGCATCTTCCACATACTGTCCGGGGAACCAGTAATCATAGCGCAGTCCCAGATTGACAATCATGCCCTCATATTTGATCTGGTCCTGGATGTAAAACGCCCCGCTGTTCGAGTAAACTTTGTAAATATCGTAGCTGCGCCCGTATCCGCTCTCGCTGTCCACCCAGGGATCGTTGATATCGACCACCTGCATTTCGGTGTAGGACATTTCCAGTCCGCCCTTAAACTGATGCTTCCGGTTGATCTGATTGGTTAAATCGAATTTGAGTGAGTATCGGTCACTGTGATAGTCGTACCACTGCCCGTAATCGCCGTAATCGTAAAATCCGTCGCCGCGGCGGATCGTAATATTGCCATCCGAATCGGGGAAATAACGAATCGGTTCCAGATCGAGCCGTTCGACATATTCACTCCAGTGCTTATCCTGAACGGCGCTGTGGGTTGAATTATAAAAGCGGCCAAGCGTCACTTCATAAAACATTTTGGCATTGACGGTGTGCATCCAGGAAATGTTTGTTAAAATGGATTCGGTGGTAAATGTCGGATAATTATCCAGATTTTTACTGTACTCATAAGGGAAATATTGCCGGGAAAATACGAACGGCTTAAAGAACCCCTGATTGATATTAAGTGAGCGGTCGTATGATACGGATATTCTTTTATTGGGATTGACACGCCAGCTCAATTTTCCCAGGATGTGCCAGTCATTCTCCTGTCTCAGGGCAAGGTTATCGAGTCCTTCGCCGCTGGGATATAATTTGGATGCCCGCGGCAGATAACTGTCCGATACGTTTCCGTAACCGGATACAAAAAAGGACAAATTTCCGGGCAAATCGAGGCCGATGCTCGGTAAAAATTCACTGGTGAACAGTTCCGGTCCGCCGAAATTAAATTCAATAATTTCAGTGTTATAGTCTTCCGCGAACCCCAAACCAGCGTAATCGGTTTTAAACTTGAGACTACCGGTGTATTCCTCGCCGCCCTCTTTGGTGACCACGTCGATGATACCGGACATGGCCTGACCGTACTCGGCATTAAATCCACCGGTGATCACTTTCAGCTCTTTAATGGCGTCGGCATTAATAAACAGGGTATTGCCGTAACCGGAAAGCGGATCTTTGATAGACACGCCATCGACGATGTACATACCTTCATCGGCGCGGCCGCCGCGGATATGAATTTTATTATCGCTTTTGACGATGCCGGGCTGCTGCACCAAAATTTCATCGACGCTTTCTACTATTTTACCCGAAATGTCATCGGAAGAGAAGGTAATTTGCGAAGACGTCTCATCGACTTCCAGCAGCGGCTTTTGACCGATAACCACAATTTCCTGTCCGTAGGCCAGTACGGATTCTTCCAGTTCGAAGTCAATGGTTTTGGTTTCTCCGGACTCAATTGCCACACCGGTACGCAACTGAATTTTATAGCCGATCATTGATACTTCCACGTCGTATTCACCCGGGGTAATATTATCGATGAAAAAGTATCCTTCGAGATCGGTGGAAGCGCCGAGGTAAGTACCTTTCAGCGAAACATTGACGCCGGCCAGCGGTTCGTCCGCCAATGCGTCATAAACCGTGCCAACCAGCCGCCCTTTTTCTTCATCCGCAGCCGGGAACACCGCACAGGTTAAAAACAGTATACTAAAAATTACATTTAAAAAAAGCTTCATTGGGCAAACTCTTCTTCTAAAATATATTTCAAAACATTTTCTGCATTATCCCTGCCATTACAGTAGTGAAACGGCAAAGCAAAATAAATCGATTTTCCCTGCCCCACCGCGTAGCGCAGGCCGACCGCCGGGCTGCCCGTATAGGGAACGGCCACCGAAGCGCTTGTATCCGGTTCCATGCGATACACGACATCCGCTTTACTGCCGGGCAGTAATGCGGAAACACGATTACCAATCAACTGGCCGATTTCCAGATCGAAATCGCTGTTCCGGCCGGCATCGGCGAGGGATGAAAGCACCTGAATACCCGGCAGCAGGCGGCCACCCGGATTGAGGCGGTAAACCGAGTCAATATTGGTAAAGGTCCAGGATGTATCCGGCCGTTCCTCGTTACCGTTGGTGATAAAAACCATGCCGCCGCCGGCAATGTATTGCGTAAGACTGAGACCGGCCTGTGACAGGTTGGGTCGGCCGAGATGGGAAAACCAGACTACTTTTTTAAAATAGTTGAGATTCGCCTTAATATCCGCCGTGGCATAGGGCAGACTGTTCTGGGGATTGATCACCGGCGTACGTGAAGTACCGATTTCCCAGACACTGTAGCCATCACTGCCAACAATGTTATTAAGCAATGCTTCGTAAAACGACTGCACCTGATAATTGGTCTGATCCTGGGCGAAATCATTGACCAGCAGAATATCACCCCTTGGTTCTTTAACTGCCCAGGTATTGGGTGTTGATTCATCCGCAGGATCGGGAAACGAGATCACCTCACTTTCGGCGCCGGCGATATCCACTGCTTTTACGAAAAAGCGGTGCTCGCCCGCCGGGATACCGGTTAGCGTAATGCTGCGTTCCGCGCCGTCCAGCTCGGTCCAGTTACTGGTGTCATCAAGGGCATAATAAACATTGACAATGGTTTCGACGCCATCGGCATCGGTCACATCCCACATAAAGGTACGCGTTGGAAAGGTATACGTTGTAACATCCGGATTGCCGGTGGGCGCCGGCGGATTGCTGCGGTTTTTAAAGCTGATTACCGGCGGACTGTTAAATACCGGAAAAATCTGTTTAGCCGGCGTTGGATCGATCAGGCTGTCGTTATCCACCGCCCATACCCGAAACTCAAACTCGTCATAAGCGGTGCGAATCGGCAGATAAAAGGTATCATACTCAACCGAAACCCATTTGCGCCCGGGCTCAAAATTCCATTGAATATAATAACCGATTACTTCTCCGTCCGGATCTTCGCCCCACCAGTGCACTACCTGTTTGCTGGCTGTGGTATCAATTCCTATCGTGCTGCCCGTTGTATCCTGATCGACAAAAAGGAACAGATAAGTTTCCGGCGCCTTGTTTTCGTAGGGTTTCGAATCTCTGGACTCGTTAAAAATATCCGTGTCACAGGTAATAAAAAAACCGATCCCAATTATCAGCGAGACCGCTATTCGCAAAAATGATTTTAATTGCATTGCTGTTGCCATTACTCAAATTAAAAGATAAAACACGTTCCGCCCGTTTAACAGGCGGAACGTGTAATTCACCGTATTATTTAATCATCAGCATCTTTTTAGACTCAATGAATTTTCCGGCTTTAATTCTGTAAATGTACAGACCGGAAGGCAGTCTGATGCCGTTATCATCGCGGCCATCCCAGTTAACCACATGTTTACCGGCATTAAATCCGGCGTCAACCAGCGTGCGTACTTTCTGTCCCAGCATATTATAAACAATCACTTTTACCTGTTCGCTGTTGGGAATGTCAAAATAGATTCTGGTTTCCGGGTTAAAAGGATTCGGAAAATTCTGATGCAACTGATAGCTCAGCGGGGTGCGTTTAATTTCATCATTGATACCGACGACTTCGCCGAAATCATCCGCATCGCGCACTTCGATTTTAAACGTACCGAAACTGAATGTATAAACACCCTGAATCATGTCAACGGTTTCGCCGGGATAAATGGTGTCGCCAAAGGCATACAAGTATCCGTCGTCATCGTTTATATAAAACAGGTTGTTTTCACTCTGATCAGCGGCCAGCATAAAATCACCATCCACGAGACAATCACCGCTGCCGTCATTAAACGTTACGTCATAGCTGTTCAGACTGACCAGCGTGGCATTCTGGATTTTAACCAGCAGGCCCTCATGGGCTTCGGCCAGTTCCGAACCATTAGCCAGATCGGCAGTTGCCACACTTAGAGGATTAACGCTATTGCCGCTGCTCATCACTTTGTATGAATCGACCAGCACAACCGTGTTGTTATCCCATTTGAAATGCCAGTCATTGTTGTAATCGGTTACGGTGCCATATACCTTAATCTCGTCACCGCGATTCAGATCGGCATTAATACCAAAGGTAAAGATGCCGCTCCAGGCCGCTTCCTTGTCCTGGATGACGTAAGTATCATAGTTATTATTAGCCGCAGTATCGGTGGTCGTTATACCGGTCAGCTCAACATTAATGCCTTCGAAGGGTGAATCGGCCACATCCCAGGGATTAAACTGAACGTTTTCGATGGCCAGCGTACCGTCGGTTACGGGGTAGCAAAAATTTTGCGCCGAAGTATCGGCCGGCAGTTTGCTCATCTGAGCCTGATCATCTTCAGCAGTAATGAAATAATTAACGAAACTGCCCTCGGTCTGTGCCGGAATTTGTCCGGTAAAGGTTGTGCCTTCCGTATTACTCATGACTACTTCACTGTAGCCTGATGACATGCCGCCACTTACCACTTCATAGTGCAGTTTTGCCACATCGATTGCGAAATTGGTGTTAATGTCGGCAGTAATATTTACGGCATCCGAAGCGGTCGGAATATCGATATCGCGAACCACATCGCTGATAACCGGAGGACCGGCTTCCCAGACGATATCGCTCATGTAGAGCGGTTCCAGTTTGTAGGTGGTGCTGTCGGCATAACCGCCGTAATGGTGGTAGAGCCAACCGCGCATTGAATCAGCGATCGTGCCCAGTGGCGGCACAGGATTATTGTCGTAGAAAACTTCAATACTGTCAGAGTCATCATCCACAAGCACATAACCGCTGCCATCATCCAGTCCAAACAATTCGAACTGCGTACCGTAATTTACCACTTCGGCGTCTTTCACATAAACCATCACATTGCCCCACTGTTCGCCAGTGACGGGTAAACGCAGGTCGCCGGTGCTGACTTTATCGGGCGCCGGCAGGGGCTGACCAACATTCAGAATATTGATCGGGCTGGTGATCCACAATTCGGTCATATTGCTGGGTCCGGTGGTATATTCATCCACATAGGCATTCATCTCTATGAGATCGCCTTCGAACAGTACCGGATATGCCGTTGAATCAGGGTGATAAGAAAGCACGGCACTCCAGGGGCCGCCCTCTTCCTCGGAAACGATGAATTTAATACCATCGCCGGCATAACTCAGTCCGGTGGGCATGGTTACCACACCCTTTATTTTAACCGTATCATTAAGCGCATAGGAAATATCTGAAACTTCGTCTTCGGGCGCTTTCATCAGATCGCTTTGACGTACCTGCTGGAACCACTGAATACGTGTATAATCGCCGCCCCCGATAACATCATAGGCTAGGCGCGGCTGAATTTTGTAGGCACCATAGGAATATTCCATAACTCCTGTAACCGATTTAACGCCCACATCCGTATAATCTGCCGGATTAAAGAAGTAATCGGCGCGATCGTCAACAACTACCGCACCGCTGCCGTCGTCGATTTCCCATTCGCCGTAACCCAGATCGGCATTGGTGATATCGGCATCGGTTACCGTGACCAGGCAGCCTTCGTAGGCCTCGGCCATGCTGCCGCCCGTGCCAATCTCACCGGTGGTAACCAACGATGGCTCGATCCCGAAAACACCTTCTTTTTCCACGGTGAATGACGTTACGCTGATGATCTCCGTCATATTGTAATATTCATCGACCGTTCCGGTTAACGTTACCGAATCGCCTTCCGCGGCCTTATTGGCGTCGTCATAAACCATGATGCCATTCCAGGGGCCGGGGGCATCCTGAACCCAGTATCTTGAACCGCCAAACGCATAAGTTTCCGCAGTGATAATACCAGTGATTGTGACGGTTTGTCCGTCCAGCGGCGAATCGCCCGAGGCATCCGTCGTATACTGAATGTCGTAAATCGGCGTAATGCGCTGACCGAACGCCAGAAAACACATGAGAAAAATCAACAGAAAAACGGTTGTAAATCTGTGCATAAAAACCTCCCTTAAAATAATTTGGTGAATTAGAGCTTTGAACAATTACGTGTTATTCTTATTCTGCCGTCCCTGTCCGTTGCCGGAAAAGAACGCTCCCGTTTTGCTCTTCATCATTTGATCACTAAAAACTTACCGCGGTAAACATCACCGGTTTCTTCATCGGTTACCGTAAATAAATACAAACCGGTGGCTATGGCCTGATCATTTTGGGATATCAGATCCCAGGCGTGTTCGCCGCCGGAGAATACAGTATTTCTCTTATCTGTGATAGCCTTGAGCAGCCTGGTATCGGCGCCGTTGTAGGTTGCGGCATTGTGGTCGATTATTTGAACCAGGTCGCCGGCCAGCGTAAAGATGCGTATGGTTGACCGTTCCGGAAGATTTGCAAACCAGATCAGCCGGTCGCGCGAGCCGAAGCCGTCCCACATGGCGTTGGCTTTATAGGGATTGGGATAAACATAAACCTTTTGTCCGGCATCCCCGGCGGGCGTTTTCCCCACTATTGCATAGGTCAGATTTTCGAACACCGAACTTTCCAGACTGGGCAGATTATTATCAGGATTGCCACGATCGTAGGCGGTAACCGAATAGAAATACTTACCCGGCCAGCCGTTGTGTAAATTTTCATTGACGAATTTATAATGGTATCGCTTTCCGTTAATCACCGTATCGCAGCGGACCGGATCAAAACCGGTATCATAGCCGTAAGCCAGGCTGTCCTTGTTATCAAACTGGGCCAGCAGCGTCATTTGGTCTTCTGAATTCACGGTCTTGGGCGATCCGTAAATGCGGTATCCTTCAAAATCCTTTTCCTGGGTGATCGGATCTTTAAATTCTTCCGGCAGGTTATCCCAGTATAAGGTTGCTTTCCGATCTTCCGGTACAACCAGCAGATTGGGCGAAGGCGGCGCCGAAGGTAAAATATACCGATCGATAATGCCGTTTCCGTTCACGTCCTCAGACGGATCGAGTATACCGTCGCCGTTGACGTCTTCTCCGTTATAAGCAATCTGCGCCCAGTCGGAATTGACGCGCAGATTCTTACGGCGGTTCGGAGAATCCCCGCCGGAACCTTCCCAAAATCCGCATACGACGGCGAATACGGCATTAAGCGTATCCCCCGGTTGTAAATCACCGAGCGGACCGAAGGAGACAAGCAGCATCCAACTGGCCTGATCATCCCCGGTGCTGGGAATGGCGGCGGAAGGTGTGGTTGATAATTTCGTGTAACGCTCTTGATCAGTGCTGGGCATGAAGAAATCGGGCAGCGACGTATTGGACCATTGCCATTGATCGTAGTGCACCTGATAATTACTGGTCGGTACAGAAGCACCCAAAGGCCTGATGCCCAGATAACTCTCGGCATAACCGTTGTCGCCGTCCACGTCGAACTGATAACCCATGTTATATTCTCTGTCGAAGCCGTTGAGATTATCATACCAGGTGAATCCGCCGCCGGGTTCGTAATTACTGGTATAATTCATATTGGCAACCGAAGCGTCGACCCACAATCCGACATAAATATCTTCGATCGGATAATTCGAAATGTTGGTAAATGTGTAATTCAGGATAACGAATGCATCGGCGTAAGCATAGTTCCAGGCGTAGGTTTCCAGGTGCACATTGACGCCCAGGGGGGTATGATCAATCAGCGGGATTTCTTCCGAACCTTCTGTTGGTACTTCCGTATTTTTATCTGTAAAATCACAAACGAAATCCTGATGGGAAATGGACTGCGGATCAAACAGCGGCGAGGTAATTATCGATGAACGTTCCCGAATCACATCATCTTCATCGGCGCTGTTGGTAAATTCGAATCCCGCTTCGCCGTACTCAAAAACGCCATCGACGATGGCGGTCGAAACCAGCGTGCGCTGCTCGCCTTTCATTCCACCTTTTCCGCCAAACCACAAACCGGCGTAAGAAAAATGTTCCACCCGTTCCTTTTCCAGATTGGATTTATATTTGTACTGGCAGGAAGGCTGGTCCTGCAGCGCGGTCTGATAGCCCTGACCCAGCAATCCGTAGTTGGTTACCGTCATCCCGATATTGCCGACATTGTGGTAGTGCCAGTAATCATCGATGTTAATATTCTGCGGCTTTTGCAGCGGCTGATTGTCCCTGTCGGGCGGGGAGTTACGGGCAAGGCTAAGATTAATTATCAAACTAAGAACAACACAGCTAATCCGGATATTTTTGATCATTCTACTCTATTTCCTGTTAATTCAATTAACTCAAAATTAATTCTCGGGACACCTAAAATAAATATAATATTTCTTTTTCGCAAAGTTTTAATTCGGGGCTTATAACCCTTAAAAAATTTGACATTTGCATCGAATGAATCGCCCGGTGAGCAATATTTTTTTAGATTCTTACTTGCGAAATCTGAGCGTGTATCTCTGACTTTGCCAACTCCAACATCCCCTCCCCTGTATCCCGCTCGGGCGGGACAAATATTTTTTTAGTCTTTCGTTAAATGACCGGTACAATTATGGAAGATGAACCAATCATTCATAAATACTGATATTTCCCAATTAACACATAAAAAAATCTTCATTTTTAAATATAAACTTGTATGCTTTCTAATTATAATTTAGTTTCTTTGAATTAAAATAATGTAAGGGAAATATTGCAATTTTATTATTACCATTTGATTTTTTTAGCAGCTTAATTGTTAATTTTTTGCTTTAATTGGCAGAATTTTGTCTAAAAACCCCATCCCCACGCGTGGGGAGGTGGAAGGGGTGGGGCGCGGCGCTGCTTATTCATAGAAAACTTTTCCGGTTTACCCCGTGGAATACCTGAAGATACTGAGCAAATGCAACATAACAGATAAACTATTCCACGGGTTGAATCCGGGTCAGGGGAAGACATGCTTTTTACAAAAGATTGTTCCATACGTTTTGGTGGTTTTACTCCTTTATTTTTAATCCTAAGTGTGTTTTTTCATTTTAGCTGTACCAGTCAGGCTCCGGCCGCCGGCGATACAGAAGAATTAGGTCCACTCGATCCTTTTGAACAGAACGAATTAATCGGCAGAGGCGTCAATCTGGGCAACGCCCTGGAAGCACCCAATGAAGGCGACTGGGGCGTCGTGCTGCAGGAAGAGTACTTTATGCTGATTAAAAACGCCGGATTTAATTCCGTGCGTATTCCCATTCGCTGGTCGGCACACGCCCAGGTCGATTCGCCGTACAGTATCAAGCCGACATTTTTTTCGCGCGTTGACTGGGCGATCGGCAAGGCCCGTTCCGGATATCTGGCTGTTATCATCAATATCCATCACTATGAAGAAATTATGGAAGAACCGGCGGAGCATAAAAAACGATTCCTCGGATTATGGAAACAGATTGCGGCGCGTTATCAGGATTATCCCAACGATTTGTTCTTTGAAATTTTAAACGAGCCCAATGATAAACTAACGGCGGAAATCTGGAATGACTATCTGAAAGAGGCGATTGAGCTGATTCGCGAAAGCAATCCTTATCGTACGCTGATTGTCGGCACGGCGGAATGGGGCGGTCCCGGCGCGCTAAGCAAATTGCAGCTCCCTGATGACGACAATCTCATCGTCACTTATCATTATTATAGTCCCTTTCAGTTTACCCATCAGGGCGCCGGCTGGGTCGATGGCAGCAATGCCTGGCTCGGGACTACGTGGACGGCAACCACATCTCAAAAAGAAGCGGTAAGAAATGATTTTGACGGCGCAAAGGCCTGGGCCGAAGCCCATAACCGCCCCCTGTTCATGGGTGAATTTGGGGCTTACAGCAAGGCGGATATGAACTCCCGGATAATCTGGACCGACTTTGTATCACGGGAAGCAGAAAAATGTAATTTTAGCTGGGCTTACTGGGAATTTTGTTCTGGATTCGGGGTTTATAACAGCAGCACGAACAGTTGGAACAGCGCTTTGCTTACGGCGTTGATTCCGGAAAGCAAAACAAATAAATAACAGGACCAGTTAATGAAAATAATAAAATTTTTACTGATTTTAGCTCTGCTGTCATTTGTATCCTGCAAAGGCTCTTCCCCTTCGGATGAGGATGACAATCCGGTGCCGACCGAAAAGGACGGCTGGACGCTGGTATGGAACGATGAGTTTAACAAAGACGGTCTGCCCAACAATCTGCGCTGGAGCTACGATGTCGGCGGACACGGCTGGGGTAATCAGGAACTGCAATACTACACACAAAACCGTAAGGAAAATGCCCGCGTCAGTGACGGCAAATTAATTATTGAAGCACGTAAAGAAAATTATGAAGGTATGAATTTTACTTCGGCACGGCTTGTGACCAAATCGCAGGGCGACTGGAAGTACGGACGCATTGAAGTGCGCGCCATGCTGCCTTACGGCAGAGGCACCTGGCCGGCGATCTGGATGCTGCCGACGGTTTGGAATTACGGAAACGGCGGCTGGCCCGATAACGGGGAAATCGATATCATGGAACATGTGGGTTATGATCAGGGTATGGTTCATGCTTCGGTGCACACCAAAGACTATAATCATACGATCGGTACCCAGAAAACAGGCTCGATCAGGATTCCCGATATTTCCGCAAAATTTCATACCTACCGTATCGAGTGGTATCCCGACCGCATCGATGCCTTTGTCGATACTGTAAAATATTTTACTTTTGGAAATGAGCGTGACGGCTGGTCGTCCTGGCCTTTTGACAAGCCATTTCACCTGATTTTAAACATTGCCGTAGGCGGTACCTGGGGCGGCGCTCAGGGCGTTGATGAGAATATATTTCCCCAAAAAATGGAAATCGACTACGTCCGCGTATACCAAAGGGAAACAGATTAAATTAAAAATTTGGTAAATTGTCTCTTGGTTTTAATACTAATGAAAAATATTTGTCCCGCCCGAGCGGGATAAAACTGCTAAAAAATATCCCTCCCCCCACCCCTTGCTTCCCCTCCCCCGCGAGCGGGGGAGGGGATACAGGGGAGGGGGATTTGGCGTTGGCAAAGTCAGAGATACACTCTCAGATTTCGCAAGTAAGAATCTAATGAAAAATTAATATTGGTTATTTAAATTC
>CAYXRA010000033.1:0-34349 GCA_964467525.1 uncultured Calditrichaceae bacterium | reverse complement strand
GGCAGGTGGCTTGCGCCAGGGTGGGGATTTTAAACAGATGAAACATTCATGATTTGGCAAACACACAAAGGCATGATTAAATAGAACCCCCACCCCTTCGCCCCTCCCCCGATTCATCGGGGGAGGGGTTGGGGAGGGGCTCTTCTCCCACTCCCCGCCAAGGCGTGACGCAGGGGTGGGAATTTTAAACAGATGAAACAGAACATTAAATTTGAAAAAATGTTAAACATTTTTTATTAAAAGATAAAGGTGATTTTTTAAATTAAAATTTATATTAATTTTATAAAGGCTATTACCTTGATATCGTCAAGATCAAAAAAATAGCCTTAAAAAATGTTAAATTAAAATGCGATAAAGTTAGCAAAGTAGAATAAAAAAATGTTAACTTCCCCATACCAGGAGGGTTGTTTTGAAAAATATCATAATCTATATTCTCATAATCTTCTTGCCATTATTGTTATTTGCTCAGTTTGAAGAGTACCTGCAGGAAGATCCCGAGCCAACCAATGAGGGTCATGCCGGGATGGCTTTCAGTGTCGTCGAATCGGGCACGGGAATCGGCGGCTATTATTTATTTCCACTTCAGCATTTTTTTAATATCGGCGCCACAATGAATGTTTTTTTTCTTCGCGATAGTAAGCAGTTCGAGGTCTATTATCCCTACTCGTACAACTACGGGTATCCTGTGACCGTGAACAAGGAAAATAATGTCTACTTAATTGATTTACTGTTTACGGTCAAAAAACGGTTTTTTGCCCATGAACTGGATAACAATTTCCGCCCTTTTGCAGCGCTCAGCTTCGGACCGATCTATGGTATGAATTTTCCCGAAGCGGAGGAAATATCCGATCAATACCGCTGGGCGTTGAGCGGTGCGCTTGCCATTGGTGTGGACGCCATCGTTTCCGGGGGGTATATGTTCGGATTCCGTTTACAATACCGGACGATGAAATTTAACGACCGCCTTGGCGAACGCACCGATCACTCGATGTTTGATGTCCGTCTCGAATTAGGGAAATTGTTGTAGTGGAAAAAGCCAGTGTTATTTTCATTGATCTGTCTATCTCGAACAAAATTAAGTATATTTGTGATATTGTCGAAAAATTGTATGATAATGACGTTGCTGTAACCATATATACAGGCGAAAAGCATACCGCACAAAATATCGACCGGCAGCTCTGGATTTGGAAACAGGAATCCTTTATTCCGCATACCATTTCGGATTTACCGGAAAGGGCGAAAGATGAAAGCGTAATTATTACAACAAATCCTGATATTGAGTCAGGCGGCGGCGCACTCATCTTATACGATCCGTTACCGATGGAAAAGTTTGAAACCTACACGCTCGTAATAGATTTTGCAGAAGTGTACAGTTCGGATCTTTTGCAAAAAAGCCGGCAGAGATTCAAAGCAATTCGCGACTCAGAAAGATACCGGTTGGAATATAAAAAACTTGGCGCGTTTTTAAACAGCATACAAAACAAATTACAGTAATTAAAATGCCATTACATCCTTTATTAGAGGAGCTTAACACGATGCAGCGGCAGGCGGTTACCGCGCCGCGTAAACCGCTATTGCTGCTGGCCGGTCCGGGAACAGGTAAAACCAGAACGCTCACTGCGCGCATCATCTATGAAATTGATTTCTATAAATTAGATCCTGCGCAAATTCTTGCCCTTACCTTCAGCAACAAAGCGGCCAAAGAAATCAAACACCGCCTGATGATTGCCCTTAAACACAAAGCAGAAAAAATAAGGGTTAGTACATTCCATGCGTTTTGCCTGGACGTTCTGAGAAAATATCACCAAACTGCCGGATTGGGAAAAAACTTTAGTGTATGTGACGACGAATACCAGAAGCGTTTATTGAAGAAACTGATTATCCACCGCATCCGTGAAAATGTTGATAAAAAAATAAACGGTGTGTTGCTGGCATTTTCCAATTATATGCTTAAGCAGAAGTCCCTGCCCCTCTTTTCAGCGAATATTTATGACCGGTATGTTGCCCATCTTCAAAAACACAATTTAATTGACTATAATCAAATATTAGTAAAAACGCTAAAGTTATTCCGTGAAAATGAAGATATTCTCAATCAGTACCGATTTTTAAACCAGTCTATTCTTGTTGATGAGTTCCAGGATACCGACCCGGTTCAGTATGAAATTGTAAAACTGCTGGCCGAAAAACATCAGAATATTTTCGTGGTGGCCGATGATGACCAGTCAATTTATGCCTGGCGTGGCGCAAACCCTGAAAACATCCGCCAGTTCATCAAAGATTTTAATATCAAAGAACCGATCCTGCTGGAACAGAATTACCGCTGTGGCTACGCTATTATGGATACGGCGCAGCGTGTAGTGAAAAATACGGATCGCGTGCACCCTGAAAAAATCATTCACAGCAATCCGGCCAATCAGGCTGCGGTGCAGGCTCTGTTTTTCAGCGATGAAAATCAGGAAATCAATTTTATCATAAAAAAAATTACCGACTGGACCAACAATCATTCCGTTAATTATGCGGATATTGCTGTCATTTATCCGCAACACCGCTTCGGCGAACGCCTTGCCGCAAACCTGCTTAAGGAACGCATACCCCACCAGCAGGCCCGCGGCAGGAATCTAATCGATCAGCCGGAGATGCAAAAAGTAATCCTGTATCTGAAATTGATTCGCGATCCGTCGGATGAATTAATTCTCGAAGAATTGGTTGAAACGGAACTCGGCTATCATATTTTAAAACAAATTCAGGAATTGCAAAACATCCGGAGCGGCACCTTCCGGCAGGCGCTCAATGAATTCAGTCAGCGGGAAACACTGAGTTTAAATATCAAAAATCAACTGGCCACATTTATTGGCAATATTGCCAACCTCGTTAATCTTAAGTCGTTTTTCACATTTAACCGGCTGATTGAGGAAATTATAAAAAGCACCCGTGATTTAAATGAATCCGTACTGCAAAAATATCTCGCTGCCATTGAGCCTTTTTCAACAGAAAAATTCAAACACCTCAATAAACCCAACAGCAAAATATGGGTTTATCACAGCAATGAAGCACTCAGTTTTATTGCAGCGGGATTATTGGAACGGGCATTTGATAATGAAATTCATATCTGGCAAAAAGATTCGGCAATGCACGTTAGCGCCAACGACCTGCTTATATTACTGGACCCGGTTCCGGTGGAAACGCTGGGTTGCACTTATCACACGTTGTTCCGCCAAAAATCAAACCGAAGAGAAGGAACCCTGTCCATCCTGTTTCGCTGGCTTCAATGGCATTTAAAGCAGGAAGGTGAAAAAGTTTTTAAAGATTATGTGGTCTTCGATCTGGAAACAACCGGCGCCAATCCCGATTACTGCGGCATTGTCGAAATTGCCGCCATTAGGATCCGGAACGGAGCTATTGAGGATGAATTCAGCAGTCTGGTCAATCCCGGCATCCCTATTGAACCCGGCGCACAGGACGTACATCAAATTAGTGAAAATGATATAAAAGATGCTCCCCGTACAGCCGAAATATGGGAAAAATTTCTAAACTTCATCGGCAGCGATTTGCTGATAGCCCACAACGGTTTTGCTTTCGATTTTAAAATTCTGGACCGGATCAACCGTGAGCTGGGTTATACGAAAAATAAAAATCTGCGCTACGATTCCCTTATTCTGGCCCGGAACATGTATCCGGACAAAAAGAACTCTATCGACGGATTGATGGAGCGATTTCGTTTGACCGCCGAAAAACGGCACCGCGCTCTCGATGATGTTAAAATTCTGCATGAAATATTTCAGAAATTATTAATCAACATGAATGAGCGGGAACTAAAATCCAGTGCGGAAGAGCTCACCGAATACGTTGCCCTTGGCAACTGGACAGAAAACAAACTATCCGCGGCTGAAGACAAAATATACTTTTCAGCGGGTATTCGTAAACTTGTTTCACCCTACTCAATCATAAGAAAACGTTACGCCGAACATTTCAATACGGATGATGCCACCCTTACCCAAAAATTAATTAACAGCATCCAGCATCAAAATCAAATGGTACAATTTTACGACACAAGTGATGATTTTATCCACAAAATTTTAGCGGTCGCCAACGATTTTAATCACATGCCCATCGATCAGGCCATCGCCGAATTTTTATCATTTATTTCACTGATCAATCCCCAGGATGCACTGGAACATATTGAAGCCGTTTCATTATTAACCTATCATTCGGCCAAGGGACTGGAATTCGACCGGGTAATCATAATGGGCATGGAAGACGAGAGCATGCCCAGTTTTTTCGCCTATAAAACGGATGAAGACGACCGCCCCGTTTACCGCAAGTTAGAAGAGCAAAAGCGGCTGCTCTACGTCGGCATTACCCGGGCAAAAAGCGAAGTCATTTTTACGGCCGTAAAAAACCGCTTTGGCCGCAGCCAACGGTCTTCTCCCTTCCTCGACGAACTAAAAGAAGCAATTAATATCAATAAATATGCTTAAGATTCTTTGCTTAATAGCTTAGAAATATGTACATTCTGTTTGGTTCATTTTCTTATATAGGCAAAGCCCGGTATGGATTTAAATCCACAACCGATCGAATGAACCGGCCGTAATCGGGGGTATTAAGAACAATTCTGTTTACTCTGAAAAATCCCATTATACCCTGGTTCGGATAATTACTTATTGAAAATAAAATAAATAAAGATAAACATTAATTTCTTTGCATAGGGTGTAAATCAGGGAGATCATACCAGGATAATCATTACATTTAAGCAATCAGGCAGACAAGACTATTTTCTGTTAAACTGCGCCTTCTCTATCGATGGTGATTTAACCCTGTATCCACTGCCGGAGAATAAAAAGGTAGGGATCAAATGTTACCAAGGAAAAGGTGGAAGATAGTAAACCATGATTCAAGTCGTTCCATAATTGATATTGTTATGCAGAATCGGGATTTACCTCCCGGTCACATGGAAGCTTTCAAACTATCCGATCGCATTCACTCTCCTTATGGGCTCCCGGATATGGAAAAGGGTGTCGCCCGTATTTTAGAAGCCATAAATAATGAAGAAAAAGTTGTTGTATTCGGTGATTACGATGTGGACGGTATAACAGCCACATCATTAATGATCTATTTCTTCCGGGAAATCGATTATCCGATCAACTATATCCTGCCTAACCGCGAACATGACGGATACGGGCTGCGAAACGCCAGTATCGATCAGATTGCCGAAATGGGCGCAACCCTGATCATCACCGTTGACAATGGCACCACGGCCAACGATGCTATTGACTATGCATCGCAAAAAGGTATCGATGTCGTCGTAACAGACCATCATTTGCAGGAAGGCGAACTGCCTAATGCTGCCGCCGTGATCAATCCCAACCGAATTGATTCCGTGTATCCCTTTAAATCCGTCTGCGGGGCTATGGTCGCTTTCAAGTTGATTTATGCCCTGGGTGAACAGCTTTTGCCGGAAGATGACTATAAACAGTTTCTTTTGAATAACCTGGATCTGGTCACCATCGGTACCATCGCTGATGTAATGCCTCTTCAGGATGAAAATTATGCGGTGGTAAAATTCGGTTTGCGCGTTCTTTCCAACACCAATAAGCCGGGCCTGATCGAGCTGAAAAAAATCAGCGGTGTTAAGGAAAGAGCGGTTACGCCTATATCCGTGGGTTACTGTCTGGCGCCCCGACTCAACGCTTCCGGCCGTCTGGAAGAGGCCGACACATCGGTGGAATTATTGATATCCCGTTCCCGCGAAGAAGCACAGGATTTGGCCCGTTACCTGGATAAATTAAATAAGAAGCGGCAGTCTTTGCAGGCGGATTATCTGAATTTCGCCCTCGATCTGGTGCCGGATAACCATGACGAAATTACAAAAGTAATTTTTGTTGAAAATGAAGCCTGGCAGGCGGGATTAATCGGCCTCATTTCCGGACAACTCAAAGAACGCTACTACAGGCCGGCCTTTGCCTTTACCCGTGATGATCAGGGCAATTACGTGGGCTCGGCACGAAGCATCGAAGCTTTTCATGTGACCAATGCCCTGACGCTTTTCAGTCATTATTTTGTAAACTATGGCGGCCATCACAAGGCCGCCGGACTAACCATTCCCGCCGAGAAATACCCCCAGTTCAAAAAAGAATTTATCGCCTACGCCGAAAAGGAAATCGGTGATGATTATCTGATCCCTGAATTATTAATAGACTCGGTAACCGACATCGATCAGATTAATCTGAATATGGTGCGCTTAATTCAGGATATCGGCCCCTTCGGTGAATCGAATCCGGAGCCCGTTTTAATGCTTGAAAAAGCACTGGTTCGGGATATTATGCTGCTCAGCCGCGGCAAGCATCTCAAAATTTATATTCAAAAAGGAAACCAGATTTTTGAGTGCGTTTGGTGGAATGCCGGCGATTTTAAGGATGAAGTTATCTTTGGTGAAGAAATTGATGTGGCTTTCCGACTGAGCATTAATAACTGGCAGGGTACCGACCGCCTGCAGCTTGTGGTTGAGGATATTAGAAAAAATAACTCAAATTATGATTTTTAACACAGTGTGTTTATTTTAAATTTTGGAACTTTGTAAATCGATTGCGGTTGGAGAGCATTTTCCATAATCGGGCGATGCGCACTGCAAAAAAAATCATGCGGTTAGCAGAATTGGGATGCAGAACCAATGCCAGGGGATAGTTTCCGGAAAAGCAAACACCGGTAATAATAATAATCAACTAATCCGTATGCGCGTTCACAATATTCCATATTGAAAAGTAATCGTCTTGATTTTATTTACTGATTATAGTATTTTGCCGAAAATCACGCGGGGATGTAAATGCAAGAACGAATAATTGAAATTATCGTTTATCTGCTTGAGGAGTTTGACCAGCAATACACACAGGCTTCTTATTCAGATATTTCAAAAAAGCTGATATCACGGGGTTATACGGAGAATGAAATCAACCTGGCATTCTCCTGGATATTCAATCACTTGCAAAAAAACGACAGCAAAAGGGAAGAAGAATTTCATTATAAATCAACATCAAACCGTGTTTTGCATGATCTGGAACGGTTGATTATCTCTGCTGAGGCATACGGATATTTGTTGCAATTGAAACATTTGCGCATGGTTTCAGACTTCGAGCTGGAACTCATTATTGAAAAAGCGCTAGCCATGGGCACCTCGGATATCACTATCGAGGATATCAAAGCAATTGCAGCCTCGATTATCTTTGGATCGGATGCATCAAATTCATGGGACGGATTTTTTTCACAGGGTACGAATACGATTCATTGAGTTTTTCCTCCGGGGCTTTCCTTTCCAAATGATACAGCGCATCACAGTTTTACTTAATATTTAGTATTGATTTGGGGACTATGGCACAAAAATCTTTAGTTATTGTTGAATCACCTGCAAAAGCAAATACAATAAATAAATACTTAGGCAAAAATTTCGATGTAGCCGCATCGATCGGACATATCATCGATCTGCCGAAATCTAAATTAGGTGTAAGCATAGAAAGTGGCTTTAAACCGCAGTATGTCAGAATTCGCGGTAAAGAAAAAATTATCAGAGATTTGAAAACAAGGGCCAAAAATGCCGACCGTGTTTTTATCGCAACTGACCCGGATCGGGAAGGGGAAGCGATTGCCTATCATATATCTACGGTTTTAAATAAACCTTCTGATGATATATATCGCGTTGAATTTAATGAAATAACCAAGAATGCTGTCGAAAACGCCATGCGGTCGCCCCGCCCTATCGATATGGCGCGCGTTTATTCACAGCAAGCACGGCGCGTCCTGGACAGAATCGTTGGCTATAAAATCAGTCCCGTTTTATGGGAAATGATTTATCGCGGATTAAGCGCCGGCCGCGTGCAGTCGGTAGCCCTGCGTCTGATCTGTGAGCGTGAAGAAGAAATCCGGAATTTTAAGGCACAGGAATTCTGGACAATTACGGCCAAAATCACCGCCGACGATTCCGAGCCTTTTGAAGTTAAATTGATTAAAATTGATAAGAAAAAGGCAAAGATTAAAAATCAGCAGGAAGCCGAAGAACATCGCGATGCAATAAAAAAGGCCCGGCTCTCAGTTGCATCCATCAATAAAAAAGAATTAAAAAAACAACCGCCGCCGCCATTCACCACCAGTACGATGCAACAGGTCAGCGCCCGCGTGCTCCGTATTTCAACAAAAAAAGTGATGGGCATTGCCCAGTCTTTATACGAAGGTGTTGAGATTCCCGGTGAAGGCAGCGTCGGTCTCATCACCTATATGCGTACGGATTCCACAAGAATAAGCGATCAGGCTTTAAAAGCAGCCCACGGATTCATTTTAAAAACGTACGGCGAAGATTACACACTACCAAAAGCAAGGCATTACCGCACCAAACAAGCGGCCCAGGATGCCCACGAAGCCATCCGGCCGTCAATGATAAGTCCTGAATATTCACCGCAGGCTCTTAAAAAGGTCTTAACCAGGGATCAGTATAATCTTTATAATTTAATCTGGAAACGTTTTATTGCCTGTCAGATGCCTAAAGCGGTTTATGAAAAAACCACTGTTCTGGTTGAAGGCGATCGCTATCAATTTTCAACCGAGGGCGAAGTTCTGGTCTTTCCGGGATATACCCGTGTTTACGGCGAAGATAGCGAAGATGAAAAACATGAAAATCCCAAAATTCCAAAGGGCCTGAAGGAAGGTATGCTCTGCAGCCTGCTCGATTTATTGCTGGATCAAAACTTTACCAAGCCCGCGCCCCGATATACAGAAAGCACGCTGGTAAAAGAGCTCGACCGCCTGGGCATCGGTCGTCCCAGTACCTACGCTCAGATTGTGAGCACCATCCAGCAGCGTAAATACGTGGAAATGAAAGAACGGAAATTACACGCGACGGAGCTGGGGGAAACGGTTAACGCCATCCTGGTCAGTAATTTTCCCGAAATATTTAATGTCATGTTCACCGCGCAGATGGAAGACGAATTGGATGATATTGCCAAAAAAGAAGCTTCCTATGAGCAGGTAATGAGTGATTTCTATTCCCCTTTTGATAAAGCGATGAAAGTGCTGGAATCCAAAAAGACAGAGATCAAATCCGACTTGCAGGAAGAAGCCGGTGAAATTTGTGACAAATGCGGACGGCCCATGATTATTCGCTGGGGAAAGAACGGCAAGTTTATGGCCTGCAGCGGATTTCCCAAATGTAAAAATACCAAACCGCTGGAAAGCGAAGCACAGAATGAGCTGAGCGATGATCAGTGTGAAAAATGCGGCCGGCCGATGGTAATCAAAACCGGAAAATTCGGACGCTTTCTGGCTTGCTCCGGCTATCCGGAATGCAAGCACACCAAGCCCCTGACAACCGGCGTAAACTGTCCACGGGAAGGCTGCGATGGCGAAATAGTGGAACGTAAAAGCAAGCGTGGACGTGTATTTTACGGATGTTCAAATTATCCGGAATGCAAGTTTGCCAGTTGGGATATGCCGGTAAATAAAGAATGTCCCAAATGCGGAAATAATTTCATGGTTGAAAAAAATACGAAATCTAAAGGACACTTTTTGCGTTGTACTAACTGTAAGCATGAAATCTCAGATTGATTTAATCGAATAAAATGAATAAACAAATTCGTGATTTTATTAAATATCTTAAACTTGTACGGCGATACTCCGACCATACCATAACTTCTTACACTAATGACCTGAAACAGTTTGAAGCCTTCCTGCAAAATGAATTCCATACGGATCGTGTATTTTGGCAATATGTAACCAAAGAAGATATCCGTCTCTTTGTTGATTACCTCGAAAAAAATGATATCGGCCTGCGCAGTGCTGCGCGAAAACTGACCGCCCTGAGATCTTTTTTCAAATATCTGATGCGCGAACAGGTTATCGAAGAAAATCCGCTTATTTCATTCAAACTGCCCAAATTCGACAAAAACCTCCCCGAGTATCTCAGCAGTAAAGAACTTGAATACATGCTTACATTACCGGATACAAATACTTTTGAAGGATTGCGTGACCGGACCATTTTAGAGCTTTTTTATGGAACCGGAATGCGCCTGAATGAGTTGATCAATATAAAGTCTTACGATATTAATTTTGAACAAAATCTGATTAAAGTAACTGGAAAGGGAAACAAGCAGCGTATTATCCCTTTCGGTTCGGCGGCAAGACAAATGATTGAAAAGTATCTTGAAATCAGACCTCAATTTGCCCGCGAAAATGTCGACAACCTTTTTGTACTCAAATCCGGTAAAAAAATGTATCCAATTTCAATTCAGCGTATAGTACAAAAATACATCGAATTATCAGCATCCGTAAAACAAAAAAGTCCGCATACCCTTCGTCACAGCTATGCGACACATCTTTTAAATGCCGGCGCCGGAATCAGGACTGTTAAAGATTTGCTGGGTCATGCAAGCCTGGCGACCACACAGATATACACACACGTTTCCATCGATCACTTGAAAAAAATCTATAAGCAGGCCCATCCGGGCGCCACAAGTAAACCATCAACCAAACCCAGGAGGTCCAAATGAATGTTTCCATCACAGCGAGAGGATATAAAGCACCTGACCGGTTAAAAGCATATCTTGTTGAAAAATTAAAACGGCTCGAACGATTTGAGGAGCGGATACTGGGACTCGATACCATTCTCTCTTATGAAAAATTAGACCAGGTGGTGGAGTTTAAACTGCAATTGAATAACAAAAAGATTCAACCGATTATTATCAAGGAAAAATCCGAAGATATTTTCAAATCCATTGATTTAGCAGTGGATAATCTGGAACGCCAGATTATTAAGCATAAGGAAAAAATCAAATCGCATGATAATAAAAAGATTGTTGAGAACCTGGCCGGCTGATGATTGAGATCATTTAAATTTTTTCTTTGAATATTGAATAAGGCGTCTCTTACGGACGCCTTATTTATTTTGCACGACCCTGAAAACTTTATTAATTTAAAATTATGCTTGACTTTATTACAGCACGCACGCTATTAAGAGAAAATGAGAACAGACTAAAACTACAACTTGTTTGTTCAAAAAACGGTCTGAACAGAAAGATAACCACGGCCGATTTACACCGTCCCGGCCTTGCTTTATCCGGTTTCGTTGAATTGTTTACCTCGGACCGTCTGCAAATTTTGGGCAACACCGAAATCAAGTATCTAACCGGTTTACCCCCGAAAGATTTAGAGCGATCTATCGACCGGTTTGTTGAATTCGAAATTCCGGCCATTATTGTTACCAACAATAATCCAATTCCCGATTATCTCGTTCAGGCAGCCACAAAAAGATATATATCCACTATGTCTACGCCATTCAGCACTACGAGACTGGTGCATCTGCTTGGCGAATATCTTGAAGAAAAATTTGCTCCCCGTTTGTCCATGCATGGCTCCATGGTGGATGTTTATGGCATCGGCATTATTTTTACCGGCAGAAGCGGTATCGGTAAAAGTGAGATCGCCCTTGATCTTGTGGAACGCGGTCATCGTCTGGTTGCGGACGATTTGATTATCATAACCAAAAAGTCCGAGAATGTCTTAATTGGTGCCGGCAGCGAAATCGCCGAGCACGTCATGGAAATTCGCGGTATGGGACTTGTTGATGTACGCAGGATTTTTGGCATCCGCAGCGTCCGTATGCAAAAACGGGTTGAGGTTGAAGTAAAACTGGTCGATTGGGAAAAGCGCGGTGAGTATGAACGCGTCGGCCTGGAAGATAATACCACGCATATTCTCGATATAGAAATCCCCCAGGTAATTCTGCCAATTAATCCCGGTAAAAATGTAACGGTGATTTCCGAAACCATCGCGATGAATTATCTGTCGAAGATGCATGGTTACCACGCACCGCTAGAATTCAACAATCGCCTGAAAGAATACATGAAGCAAAAAGATATCGTACCCATTCATAAGGACAGCCGATTTTTTAAGAAAGACTGGGAATGAGCAGAAATTATCTTACGCTGATAATTACCCACGGTAATCTGGCCCGCTGTCTTCGCGATATAACTGAAAAGTTGGTTGCCAAAACCGTTAAAACCTTGATCTATTCCAATCAACAATACGCACTGGAAGAAATTGAAAAAGAAATAAACGACACGATTGAGGCAGAAAAACCTGATAAGACGGTTATTTTTACAGATTTGGCCGGCGGCAGTTGCTGGATTACCGCTAACAAAATTAAGCGTAATAATCCCGATATCGTTGTCGTTGGAGGGGTTAATATTCCCATGCTTGTTTCTTTCAATGTTAACGCCGAACAGTTGGAATGGGATGATTTAATGGATAAAATGATCAAGGACGCAGAAAAAGGAATTATGCTCAGGTAAACATGAATTTGCAATTATTCAGAATTGATGACCGGCTCATTCACGGCCAGGTTGTGATTGGCTGGGCCTATTATTTTAATTCGAAAAATATTATTCTCTGTGATGATTCGGTCTGTGAAAATGAATGGGAAAAAGAACTTTATCTCTCGATTGTACCCAGGCATATTAAACCGTTTATTCTGACAACCGATGAATTTTCTGACATGTCGAAAAACGGAAAAATTGATTGGAACAGAACCATCGTCCTTGTGGCATCGCCTTTTGTACTCGAAGATATATTGGAACGTGGTATCGAACCGGATCCTGTCAATGTTGGCGGCATTCATTTTAAAGAAGGGCGTCATAAATATCTTTCGTATCTGTATCTGAATGATGAAGAAGTGCGCACATTTAATAGATGCATGGAACGCGGCATAAATTTTATATGCCAGGATATGCCGGATAGTAAAAAAGTGTCTCTTAAGAACATTCTTGTGTGACGCTTCAATGAATTCGCAAATTAACAGAAAGTGTATAATCGATTATAATTTCAAAGATAAAAAAAGTGCATTATGAAAAAGACATTTAGTACTGAGTTTAAGGTCGGCGCAACGGTAATTACCGCTACGCTGATATTGATCTTCGGAATTATCTGGGGAAAAGGATACCGGCTACAGACGCATAAATATCAATTAGAGCTCACTTTTGATAATATTGGCGGCATGGTAGTTGGCGATCCGGTTACGGTGAATGGCGTAAAAGCGGGTAAGGTTCAAAAAATCGGCTGGCGGGACCGGTTGGTTTTAGTCACTGTCGAATTAAACGATCGCATACAATTATATGAAGACGCCACATTTATCATTGTCAGCGCCGAGCTGCTGGCGGGTATGCGCATTGAAATTTTCCCCGGTGACTCTCCAAATCATCTTAACATGGCCAAGCAACCCTTTCACGGTAAATATGGGGGACGCATCGTTGATGTTGGCTTAACCATAGATGAGCTGGCTAAGGATCTTTCATCGCTGAGCTTTCGTCTGGATACAACCTTCGCCCTGGTTAACTCAATGCTGACGACCGGTCATCTTCAAAATGATCTGAATGCGACGCTGGATAATCTCAAGCTATTCAGTCAGGATCTGAAACAGGTTTCGCCGAACTTATCGAACATGTTGAAAAACCTTGATAAAAGCATCAATAATCTGGATAGTTTCGTTGTAAAAAATGATGAGGCGCTTTCCACTACTTTTAAAAGGTTCAATTCAATCTCATCAAAACTTGATACGGTTTCCAGCTCATTGCAGATGGTAATGCAGACGATACTTAAGCAGGAAGGCACTTTAGGTAAAATGGTTTACGACCCAAAGCTATATAATGAGTTAAGCCAGACTCTGCGTAGTTTGGATTCGCTTTCACAGAAGATTAAAAAGGACGGATTGAAACTGGATCTTTTCTAAGATTATAAAACAAACAAAAATTTGCAAAGAAAAATTATAGATATTAAATTTGTTGCTTATATGTAAAAATGCTGGCGCTTTAGCTCAGTCGGTAGAGCAACGGACTGAAAATCCGTGTGTCCCCAGTTCGATTCTGGGAGGCGCCACTGCAATAAAACCAAGGGGTTACGCTATACAGTGTAACCCCCTCTTTTTTTTGCCAAGTCACCTAAAAGTAACTCACTGTCGACATCAAGCTGCATGTATAATTTATAGCACTTAGTTATAGATAAAAAAAGGGCTGAACTTCAGCCCTCATAAAACATATTAATGTATCCGATAAGAATTTCTGTTATTTCTTAATTTTATATTCTAACCGAAATATCTACTCATCAATCCCGGCAAAATCACTCCACTGGACGACTGTGATATTTCCTGTGGATTCATTAAATTTTAATGTAACCAAAACCGTTCGTTCATCACTGCCCCAGTGCGTAATCGGTAATTCATCGAATCCGTAATCGCCGGACTGCTCGTGCAGCATGACTTCATTACCTTGACCATCATCTGCGCCAAGACGGTACTGACACCAGTGCTGATTTTCGATCTCAAGATTGAAATATGCATATTCTCCGGGCGCCAGTCTTTTTCCATTTGTTAAAATATTGTCACTCCATACGCCGCTCGGTGTGCTTTCCTCACCGGCAACACCCATCTGCTGCAATTCAATTGTGGTGATGGTGAATTCCGATTCGCTGCTGTTGGTGAACTTCACGTACAAGTTGGGTTTTTCCTCGTCTTCATCTTCCGATTTTGTAAGCAGATCGCAGGAAGTCAGGGAAAGCAGAAGCACAAAGGCAAAGGCACCTAAAACGGTATAAATTGCACCGAGCTTTAATATTCCGGCTTTCCCGTTTGGATTCGTTGCGCGTTTGAGCATGGTAAGCATCATTGTGAACTCCATTTCTTTAAATTAAACTTTCCGTATAAATAACCCCTACCTATATCGTACGATTTTTCACAAAATTGAATGTTATTTAACAATTAGACAAAATTGACGTTGCTAAAGCTATTCAGCAATCCATAAAACAAAAGAATTAATATATGTTCTTCTGATCTTTTTCATCGACCTGTTTCTCTAATTGGCTAATGCGGGTTTCAAAAATTTGCAGCAATTTATGAAGGAGGCGGATATCACGCTGCTCGGCCATGGTGCGTCCGATCAGCCGCCGGAAACGGGTGATAAAATCATCCATGCCGTCACGCGGCACAAAATTAACCATCCGCATGGCCTGTTCCAGATGTTCGTAAAATTTTTCCTGCTCGTACTGCGAGGCCAGATTATACTGATAAGTCGTCGAAATTTTATTCATTTGCATAAATAAAGTATGCGCATAAATCATAACCGACTGGGACAGATTCAGCGCCGGATTTTGCGTCGCTGTGGTAATGGTGGAATGCAAATGACACTGCAAGATTTCTTTGTTACTCAATCCGGCATGCTCTCTGCCAAATACGATCGCCACCGGATGTTCGGCGGCAACCGGTAACAATTTATCAGCGATTTCCTGCGGTGAAAAGAAAGGAAATTTGAAATGACGCTTGCGCATGGTGGTTGCCACAACCTGCCGTTTATCGCCGATGGCATCCTGAAAGCTACTTACAATCTGCGCTTTTTCAACGATATCCATCGAACGGTGGGCCATGATGCGCACATCTTTGTGTGTTATATCGCAGGGATTAACCAGAACGAGTTTTTTGAATCCGCTGGTTTTTACCGCCCTGGCCACTGCCCCAATATTTCCCGGCGCCTCCGGTTCAACCAAAACAAAATGTAGATTTTCTGCTATTTTTTTGAATGTTTCGCTAAGTTCGGTTCGCTGAGTCATCAGTGCTTATTCCAGATCAAACTTAATTTTATTTTTCAATTTTATTTCACGCGGCGATACATCCGCCAGATAAGGCAATATTTCCACACCCCGCTCATAGGCTTCCCGGAGTGTTTTGCCGTACAATGGATCAATATCGACGGCCGGTTTGAAAATGGTGCCGTCATTCCGCTGTATCACAAAGAGCATCATCGCCCGCCGCCCTTTATTAACCATGTCCATCAATTCCTGCAAATGCTTTCTACCCCGGGTGGTCACAGCATCGGGAAATTTGTAATACCCGTCCGATTCAACCAGAGTTACATTTTTTACTTCCACATAACAATGCCTGTCGCCTTCTGAAAGCAAAATATCGATGCGACTGTTTTCACCGTAACGTCGCTCTGTTTTTAAATCACCGTAACCGGAAAGTTCGGGAATGACGCCCGACTGAATCGCTTCCACGGCAATGCGATTCGGAACCATCGTATTGATGCCAATCCAGCATTTGCCGTTATGCACCATTTCCCAGGTGTATTTAAGCTTTCGTTTGGGATTATCACTTCGACTCAGCAGCACCTTCCAGCCCGGTTCTTTGCAGGTTTTCATGCTCCCCGAATTCGGACAATGTGCCGTAATCACTGTATCATCATTTAAGCGCACATCAGCGAGGAAGCGATTATAACGCCTGATTAATATCCCTTCCGTCAATACCGTTTCAAATTTCATCCCGGATTTCCTGCTTTTCGATAACCTTGTTAATGAAATTTAATCAAAATTTCAAATACATGCCTAAATTTAAATTTGTGCCTTGAATCCATATAAAAAGTCATGCATTATTTAACTATATCTTATTGAATTTTTCAGGTGCGACAATAAGAACCTATCAGACCAATTATTATACATTAATGGATGGTTTCTTTTCAGCAGATATCGTTCGAATGAATGTAAACGTGGTGATATAAACGCCAAAATGTTAACATGATAAAAAAACACTAACCCTCCTTAACAGAGGAGGGTTAGTGTTAAAGAGATCTTAATAATAAATATTCAAACCAAAGTTAATCCATCGTGGCAATCCGAAATAAACTTCGGCATCATCAGCATCATGATCGCCGTCAAAAGAGTTGTAACGACTATTATCAGTGGCATCACGTACATAATCCGTATCCAGCAGATTAAAGACATGAGCAAACAGTCTTAATTTGGCGCCGCTGACATGAAAGGGCAGATCGTAAATTGCATGAAATTCAAACAATCCATAAGCCGGAGACTGCCAGGGATCGACCGTGTCAGTAGGATCAGTTCGGGTAAACGGATCCCAGTCGGCGAAATAGCGGTCATAATATTTATAGACCAACTGCGCTTCAAACCCTTGTACCGGAAATATACTTCCAGCTAAGGCTAACTGAGTTTGCGGCGCATCACCCACTTTTAAATCTTTTACATAATAGTTATAGGTTACTTCTTCAGCGCCTCCGCTTTCATAATCTTTATAAGTACCGGATACATTATCCGTATATTGCCACATACCGTAAGAAGCAGCCATATCCAGCCGGAAAAAGTTTGTCGGCTGAAAAGCGGCTTCCACTTCCAGACCCGTATGTAACTGATTCATACCCTGGACAAATACAAAACCTTCGCTACCATCCTGATTAACAATACCGATATTTTGCGTACGATCGTTCCACAGTGTATAATAGACATTACTTTTCACAAATAATTTTCCGGCAAGACCGTGATAATTGACCCCAGCCTCCAGAGAGGTAAATTTCTCATTTTGGGGATCCTCGGCTTTACTGCCGTCCCGGTCACTGATTACCGCATCAAAAATGGGTACTTTGGAAACATAACCAACGTTACCAAATGCATTAATTTCATTCGTTAAACGATAGCTGGCACCTCCTTTTAGCTGCAGTCCATGAATCCATTCGGTATCTGCAGTCAATTCACCGCCGGCCGTTTTACGAAAATGATTCGTATATCCATATTTGATAGTTGACCATGCGGCCATGGCATAAGCGGTAACCGGTCCCTGTGTCCACTCGCCCTGTCCATAGGCACCCAGCCAGTCCACGGTGTTTGTAAAATTATAGGCCACTTTTTCACCCAGGCCTACTTTTTGATTAGGATTGAACTCATCAGCTGTTTTCACCCAGTATTCACCGCCCAATAGGTCACGTACTTCCCGGAAATGTTCAATTTCGGCTGTACGCCAGTCAATACCAAATGATGTATTCAAATTGTCTGTCAATTTATAATATGCTTTGGATATCGCCCCAACGGTCCATTGATTATTGCGACTGTTGCGCAGGATACCAAGAGACTGTCCGTCCTCTTTATATAAAGAATCCTGATCGATGACATAGTATCCTTCTCCACCCTTATTAGCAGCAATGGTTGCATCCCAGTCCCATGTCCAGGGGGACGGACCAAAATAAAAGCGATGGTCATTATCACCCAACGTACCATTGGCATCCTGGCGATAAATGTCGCCATAGGTACCGGTACCGCCACCATGGCCTCCGGAGTAATACAGGATGGAATACAGACTTAAGCGATCACTCAGTCTTGAATACCAGTTCAGATTGACCTGAGGTTTATGATAAAAATTTTCTCTTTCCATTAAAAAGCTGGGATCGTAACGTTGGTCATAATCTTCATTCCAGTATTGACTTCCTCCATAACTGCTACTGACCGGTGACCAGTTTTGATTAAAATACCGGCCCTGTTCCTTAAATTTGCCGAGCGCTGCCGGGTCATAATCATCCAAATCTCTGGCAAAACTGTGACTGTATGTACCGATATTCTGTTTATACAAATTCTGCCCGTGACGTTGGGGAGCGCCCATGGCATAGAATTCCAGACGATTACTTGCATTAAGATTGTATGAAGCGCCCAGGTAATAGGCCCAGGCATCCGTCCAGGTGCGATCTACAATACCGGTACCTGTTTTGCGCACTAACCCGCCGCTGAATGCATATTTACCATTGATTAGTCCGGTATGGCCGAAAAACGTCGATTTGGAAAATTCTCCGCTGCCTATTTCCTGTTTGAATTGAAAACCAGCTTGCTGAAACGCTGGATTGGTAATAATATTCATGGTGCCGCCAATGGAAGGTGTTGCCAGGTTAACGGCGCTTAATCCACGTTGTACCTGTATGGAAGAAGTGGCATCGCCCACACCGTCCCAGTTCGACCAATAAACCCAACCGTTCTCCATATCATTCACCGGAACACCATTGATCATGATTGCCACATTACGTTGATTAAATCCACGGATATTTATTCGGGCATCTCCTGCGCCGCCTCCCCCCTGGGTGGCATATACGCTGGGCGTGGTGTTCAAAACCAGTGGAATATCTCTCGACCCCAAGCGGGTTTCCATATCTTCCTGGCTTACATCACTAAAGGCAACCGGTGTTTCACGTTCCCGGGCCCGGTCAGCAACCACGTTAATCGTTTGTGAAAAAAGATATTCCGTAAGGGCAAAATCAACTTTAACGGCGCCGCTCACTTCAATTTCTTTTTTGCCTACCGAGTAACCGACATAATCACACAGAAGCGTATAAGTACCATCATCAATCTTAATGCGGTACATACCTTCCTCATCGGTAGCCGCCCCCACGGTTGTGCCTTTGATGTACACATTGGCTCCGGCTAAGGGCCGCCCGGTCTCTTTGGATGTTACCTTTCCGGCGATTGTGCCGGCAGAAAGGCTTGAAACCAGAAATAACACAACAAGCAGTAAAACTAATTGCTTCATAACACCTCCTAAACGTTAAATTAAACAGAGTTAGATCGAAAACTTGAATAACAAGCTGCATAATGTTCTAAAGACAATTTTATCCTTATCTTTTATTGTATATTATCATTTATATTAATTTCAGTTACCTTCTCTAATTTATAAAAATTTAAGTTAACAGGTATTTTTTTCTAAAGGTGTTAGAAGTTTGTTAGTATTCTGTAAAATTATTAATCTCATATTTATCCAAAGAATGGACTGAATAGTTGAAAAACTTTAAAAACATTTTTTCTTCATTTTACGAATTTAAATTTAAAATGCAAAAAATTTTTGCAATCCCTCTTTGCAGATCATCATCACCGCAATAAAATCCAGATTTGGATATAAACCAGACCCGTGTCGGCAAAAGTTGTTTTTAATATAAAAGCATATACAATTAACAAACAATCATATTAACCCTCTTTAAGTGAAATATATTTGAAATACGCATCGCTTTGGATTACTATAAATTATAGTTGCGACAAATTAATTTGGCGACCTGTTCATACAACTTGGATTCAATAATCTTAACTAAAAATATCCTATGCCGTTAAAGGGAATGAAAAATCCTATTTTTTCGGTTAAGGAAAATTGAAATTAAAATAGGATATACCAGAAAATAAAAAAACCTAAGGTCAGCTGGAAGCGGATATCAGCATGGCAGTAACAAAATTTGAAAAAGAATATCTGGGGTGCGGCCCGAAAGAATCGAAATCA
Source organism: uncultured Calditrichaceae bacterium (assembly GCA_964467525.1). Classification (GTDB taxonomy): domain Bacteria; phylum Calditrichota; class Calditrichia; order Calditrichales; family Calditrichaceae; genus CAYXRA01. Next base: position 14,242 of record CAYXRA010000033.1, on the reverse strand, counting down.
TTTATTACAGAGGACAGGATCGTTATACGTTTAAAGGGCATCCTGACACCGGCCTGGGAGACGCTGGCTCATGGCACGGCGGCGCACCATTGATCAAACAGATGCGTACCCGACTCATAGACAGCACAAAAAATTTTCTGATAAAATGATTATTAAAATAATCGGGATTGATTCAAACGGGCTGCTTACAGATATCGACCCTAAAACCGGCGAGCGCATTTTCATTTTAAGTCTGTCAGATAACCTTGAAGATCAACCTGCTTAGTTTAGTAGCTCAAATCCATACTTTAAAAATTATATTAATGGCCCTACGGAAAGTTTGTGGATAATTTACTAAAATGCCTGCATGAAAGACACACAATTATATGGACAACTTTTAGGTTTAAAATCCCCCTGGGATGTTTCACATGTCAGATTGATAATAAGCTAGACGAAGTACATGTTTGGACTAGTTACCGTTCTAATAAGGCCTATTGCCCTGAATGCGATAAACTTTGCAGTCTTTAAGATCATCGGGATCATCTTGACACCTGCCAGATGAAGACGATATTGATTTGTAAGGCTCCACGTCTGGAATGTCCGGAGCATGGCAAGCTTACTCTTTCTGTACCCTGGTCGATACCGAAATCCGCAACCGCCATAAATCTTTCGGATAGAAATAGACGTTTTTAATTGCACCATCATCTACAGTCCTGACCGGCTGAAGATGATTTAATCTCATATTCGAAATTATTCATAAAAATGTCACCGAAAACTCACAACAATTGCAGACAGCGATAAGTTAAGATTGATATTTTGAATAACGATTAATCAATTTAATCATCCAGTTTAATAATTAAATGACTTTACTTTGCATCTTTGCGTGGTGACTTATTCAATTACCAAACCGCAAAAACAATTATCCGGAATATATGTTACAGGCAATCCATTTTAATTGGGAATTTATCCGGCCACTATTATGTTATCGCTCAAAACGCTTATTTTTAGTTTAAATCAATGATGGAATAGAATTATGGCTTTTAATATTAAAAAGCGACAAAAACCCGGCCCGGGTCAGGAATCGGTCTGGGATTATCCGCGTCCGCCGCGACTCGAGGACAGCGATGCCCATATTAAGGTTATTTTCAATAATGTCATCATAGCCGAAACAAACAGAAGCAGGCGCGTGCTGGAAACCAGTCATCCCCCGGTTTACTATCTGCCGCCGGAAGATGTAAAGATGCCGTTTTTCAAAACAGTAAAAGGCCGTTCATTTTGTGAATGGAAGGGACAGGCCCGCTACTACACCATCGGTGTTAACGGCAAACAGGCATACAAGGCTGCCTGGTACTATCCCGACCCCACGGCAGATTTTAAAACTATCAAGGATTACATCGCCATATATCCGGCTCCCATGGATGCCTGTTACGTAAACGGACAAAAAGTGAAGCCTCAGCCAGGCGGATTTTATGGCGGCTGGATTACGCCTGATATTGTCGGTCCTTTCAAGGGAGAAGCCGGGACGATGTTCTGGTAAAATTTTATACTATTTGCATTGGAGCAAACCATGTCAGTCAGAAAAACTTTGCGCTTTTCGATTATCTTACTAACGGTTTTTATTTTATCCTGCACTACAATCAGCATCAATGAACGGGATGCCTTCGACGCCAAACGCACGGTAACCATTGATGATTTCCGGCGAAATGGAATCGCAATAGAATTAATCACCTTTAAATCAGGTGACACTTTGCCCTTAAAGGGCTGGTATCTTTCCCATCCACAACCGCGCGGCACGGTGCTCTATCTCGGCGGCAATGGTTTTCTGCTGGCCATTTCGCAGGATATACTCACTGCGATTTATAAACAAAAAATGAATGTATTTGCCTTCGATTACCGGGGCTACGGACAGAGCAGCGGTGAGCCTTCCATCGCCGGGCTCAAAGATGACGCCTGGTCCGCTTACAATTATCTGATCGAAACTAAAAATACCGAACCCGAACGTCTGATCATTCAGGGACATTCGCTGGGTACATTCCTGGCGCTGTGGCTGGCTAACCGCATGCCGGCAGCGGGACTGATCCTCGAAAGTCCGCTCACCGATGCCGAGGATATGACCGACCGCTTAATCCCCTGGTTTCTGGATCCCTTTATTTCCTTTGAAATCGATCCGGTTTTGCGGCGCGAAAGTAACACTTCCGCAATTAAAAACCTGAAGAATCCTCTGTTAATCGTGTCCGGCATCAATGACAAAATTACTCCGGTGGGAATGGCTGAAAAATTATACGAGACGGCTCAGGTCAATAATAAAAAACTGGTGTTAATTGAAAATGGCGAACACAACAATCTGCCCCTGACGCCGAAATACCGTAATGCGATCAATGATTTCTACGATGAATTCATCGGAAACCGCCCGCCGACAGTGATAAAATCAAATTAAGAGCTGAAAATTAACATAACGATCGGAGCGTTGCACGCAAAATGAAAAATAGGAAACCGAACGTAGCTGTGATCGGCGCAGGAGTATCGGGATTAAATGCTGCACACATATTAAACCAGTCGGGATTTGCGGTAACCGTATTTGAAAAATCCCGGGGTCCGGGCGGCAGAATTTCAACACGCCGCGAAGGAGAATGGCGATTCGATCACGGGGCGCCCTATTTCACGGTTCGCAATCCGATATTTGCCAGTCAGGTCCGTGAATGGAAGCAGGAAGGGATTGTGGATTTGTGGCAGGGCAAAAGTGTTGAAATTAAATCGGGAAAAATCGTTGAAGCGCAAGATCCGCCGCAAAGATATGTCGGCGTTCCGGCGATGAATGCCTTAGCAAAACATCTCGCTCAAGATGTGACCGTCCAGTACAAGCGCCGCATTACAAAACTGGAAAAATCAAAAAATTTTTGGCGGCTTTACAATGAATCCGGCGAACATGCCGGCGACTTTGAATTGCTAATTCTCTCCATACCCCCTGCCCAGGCGCTGGACCTGCCGCCGGATCACTTATCGTTGATTAGCAAAATCAAAACCGTAAAAATGCAGCCCTGCTGGTCGGTGATGGTGGTATCCGAATCACCGCTGCCGCTGCCTTTTGATCTGGCCGTTTCTGAAGATGCCGTCCTTTCACGCATTATAAATAACAGCAGCAAACCGCAACGCAGAAGCGGGCACTGTTGGGTACTGCAGGCCTCGGAACAATGGTCTCAAAAACACATTGAAGATCGCCCGCAAGCGGTAGCTGAGGCACTTTTCGGTGAACTATGCAAAATGTCCGGACTCAAAAATCCGCAAACGCTGCTGCTTAAGGCCCATCGCTGGCGTTACGCCGTGCCTGAAAATCCTTTAAATGAAGGGGCCATTTTCGACAGTGAAAACCACTTGGGCCTTTGCGGCGACTGGCTGTTGCAATCGGACCTGGAAGGGGCGTATCTTAGCGGCAGGTTATTGACAGACCTGATTTTGCAAGGGTGATATGGAAAACATTCTGCGACTCATTTTAGGCGATCAGCTTAATTCCAAGCATTCCTGGTTCGCTGAAAAACGTGACGATGTACTCTACCTTATGATGGAAATCAAACCCGAAGCGATTTACGTTACCCATCATATTCAGAAGCTGATCGGTTTTTTTGCTGCCATGCGCGCATTTGCCGAGGCCTTACGCTCTGAAGGCCACCGTATAATCTATTTAAAACTGGATGATCCCGACAATCTGCAATCATTTGAGAAAAACACCGACCGCGTTATCGATCATGAAAAAATCAGTAAACTGGAGTATCTTGAACCGGATGAATACCGGCTTGACCGGCAGTTCAAAAAATATTGCGCCTCCTGTTCCATACCAGCGGAAATGTTTTCGACAGAACATTTTTTAACGACACCGGCGGACTTTAAAAAAATCTTTGAAAATAAAAAGACCTATCTCATGGAAAGGTTCTACCGGGAGATACGGCGCAGATACGATATTTTGATGGACGGCGATCAGCCGCTGGGCGGTCACTGGAATTACGACCAGGAAAACCGAAAGAAACTACCGGCAGACCATATACTCTCCGAAATACCCGGCTTTGACCATGATGTTACTGCCTTATATAAAATGATTGAAAAAGCAGATATCCCCTTCATGGGAACGGTTGAGCCGCAACATTTCCGCTGGCCGCTGAATCGCGGTCAGGCCCTGTCACAACTCGACTATTTCCTGGATAACAATCTCGAATTTTTCGGTGCCTATCAGGATGCCATGGACGACCGCTATCCCTTTATGCATCATTCATGTATGTCGTTCGCCCTGAACACCAAAATACTGCATCCGCTGGAGGTCGTTAATAAAGCCATAGAGCACTGGCAAAATAATCAGGATACAATTGATATTGCCCAGGTCGAAGGATTTGTCCGCCAGATCATCGGCTGGCGCGAATTCATGCGCGGCGTTTACCGGACTGAAATGCCCGAATATGCCGGTTTGAACTTTTTCGGTCACCGACGGCCTTTACCGGAATTTTACTGGACGGCAGAGACTAAAATGTACTGCCTTAAACAGGCAATCGGTCAGTCGCTGATCCAGGCATACGCCCATCACATTCAGCGGCTGATGATAACCGGCAATTTTGCTTTGCTGGCCGGCGTCGATCCCGACGCGGTTGATGCATGGTATCTGGGCATTTATATCGACGCCATCCAGTGGGTTGAGATCACCAATACCCGGGGAATGAGTCAGTACGCCGACGGCGGACTAGTGGCCACAAAGCCCTATATTTCAAGCGCCAACTATATCAATAAAATGAGCAATTATTGCCGTCAATGTCCTTACGACCGCAAAAAGCGCCATGGCCAGAATGCCTGTCCTTTCAACAGTCTCTACTGGTATTTCTTCATCCGGCATCGTTCATTGTTGGAAAATAATCCCCGTGTTGCCATGCCTTACCGGCTTCTGAGCAAAATGGACAAAAGCGAAACGGCAGCGATCAAAAAACAGGCTGAAAAATATCAGGAAAATATTGATGAGCTATAACTGACTCAACTAAACCGAAATCGGGAGTACATCTTTTATCCCGGGGTGGTTCAGGGCCTGCGGGTTAACACCGATTTTCTTGCATTCGGGCATTGCGGGAATTAATTTGCTTACTTATGCGATTTCAACATGAAAATTAAATCGTTTGTTTATTAGTTTGATTTAAATATACATTATTTATGGGAAAACCGATTCCATTCGTTAACCGAGAAATAAGCTGGCTGGCGTTTAATGAACGCGTATTGCAGGAGGCCGCGGACGAGAGCGTACCACTGATTGAACGCGCCAAATTCATCGGAATTTTCTCATCCAATCTGGATGAATTCTTCCGGGTCCGGGTGGGTTCGCTGAAAAGGATGGTACAGGCTGGCGTTAAAGCCAAGGCTACCATCGGCGGATCGCCCAAAAAGACGCTCAGGGAAATTCACGAGATTGTGCTCAGGCAGCGATTACAGTTCGATAAAGTATTTAGAAATGTTTTAAAAGGTCTGGAAGAAGCAGGCATTTATATTATCAATGAAAACAATCTGGATGCCGAACAAAGGGCGTTTGTTGAGGATTATTTTCACAGTAAAGTCCGTCCCCGTTTGGTGCCGATTATGCTGGATCCTTTGCCCAGGTTCCCTTATCTCAGGAATCAGATTATTTATCTGGCCATCCGTTTAACCAACAATCGTGATGACGATGGCGAAGAAAAAAAATTTGCCCTGATCGAAGTCCCGGCCGACGTCCTGCCGCGCTTTATCGTGCTGCCGCCGAAAAAAGATAAAAATTTCATCATCATGCTGGACGATGTGATCCGCTGCGGATTAAAAGAAATCTTCAATATTTTCAATTTTGACTATATCGAAGCCTACACCATCAAACTAACCCGCGACGCCGAAATCGATATCGATGATGATGTTACGAAAAGTTTCTTTGAGAAAATTTCAAAAAGTCTGAAGCAGAGACAAAAGGGTCAGCCGGTGCGTTTCGTTTACGACAGTGAAATGCCTGATGATCTGCTTGATTTCATTCTTGAAAAGAACAACCTGAAAGGTTTTGAAAACATTATCTCCGGCGGCCGCTATCACAACGCCCGTGATTTCATGGAATTTCCCCATATCGGCCCGAAATCGCTGGTGAACAAAGCCAGGGCCCCGCTGGTCCACAAACACCTGAAAACCTATAAAAGCATATTCGAGGAAATCCGTAAAAGAGACATTTTATTGCACTATCCCTATCACACCTTTAACCATTTTCTGGACGCCCTGCGCGAAGCGGCGATCGATCCGGTAGTCAGTTCAATTAAAATCACGCTTTACCGGGTTGCCAGATATTCCAACGTTATTAATGCCTTAATTAATGCTATCCAAAATGGCAAATCGGTAACTGTTGTGATGGAGCTGCAGGCGCGCTTTGATGAGGAAGCCAATATTTACTGGACCAAAGAATTGAGGGATGCCGGCGCTCATGTAATCGACGGCGTACCGGGTTTAAAAGTTCACTCGAAGATATCCCTGTTCACCCGCGTTGAAAATGATAAAAAAGTACATTACGCCACCATCGGTACCGGAAATTTCAACGAGTCAACCGCAAAAATCTACAGCGATCATACTCTGTTCACCGCCGACGAACGGTTGACATACGAAGTAAAAAAGGTGTTCGATTTTTTCGAGAATAATTACAAGCTCTATAATTACGCCCATCTGCTTATATCGCCCTTTCACATGCGCAGGAAATTTACCGCTTTTATCAAACAGGAAATCCAAAATTTAAAAGCCGGAAAAGAAGCTTATATCTATATCAAACTAAACAGTCTGGTTGATCATGACATGATAAAAGCCCTCTATAAGGCCAGCAATGCCGGCGTTAAGATTAAAATTATCGCCCGCGGTATCTGTTCACTGATCCCCGGACTGGAAGGTTACAGTAAAAATATTGAGGCGATTAGTATTGTCGATAAATACCTGGAACATTCGCGGATTTTTATTTTCTGCAATGATGGGAGCGAGCGCTATTATATTTCCTCTGCGGACTGGATGATCCGCAATCTGGATAACCGTGTGGAGGTGGCCGCGCCCATTTATGACAAGGATATTCAGCGGGAATTAAAGCAATTTTTTGAAATACAATTCAGAGATAACACAAAATCAAGAATCCTGGACGGGCAGAATTCGAACCGGAGACGGGAAAAAACCTGTGATAAAACCTACCGTGCCCAGGAAGATATCTATTATTTTTTGAAAAACAACAAATCGTAATTCCGTACGCTTCCTTATAGAATGTGGAGCCGACGGATTGCGGTGTATGTGTCTTTTTAAGGTTCGGAATAAAACCCGGACGCTGTCCCGTAGATCAACCTTTTTTGCGGGATATAATTAATTTTATATTGTAAGACTAAAAAAAAGAGACAGACCGGTTATGGGGAAAAATATTTATGTCGGTGTCGATTTAGGCGGCACAAAAATTTTAGCCTGCCCTTTTAAATTAAAAAACGGGATGTACAAATTTGCCCGGGCCAAGGTTGATACCAATGCCCGCGAAGACGTGGATAACGTGATCGATCGCATCGAAACGGCGATCAGACAATCGGTGGACAATGCCGGACTTTCACTGAAAAAAATTAAAGCCATCGGACTGGGCGTGCCCGGCACCACCAATATCAAAGAAGGACGGGTGCTGTTTGCCGCTAATCTGAACTGGAAAGATATCAATATAAAAAAAATTCTTGAGAAAAGGCTGAAGATTCCGGTTTTTGTGGATAACGACGTCAATCTCGGTACCCTCGGCGAGCAGCGGTTCGGCGCCGCCCAAAAGGTTAAAAATGTGGCCGGCGTGTTCTGGGGCACCGGTATCGGCGGAGCGCTGATTGTCAACAATAAACTGGTCCACGGCTATACCTTCACGGCCGGGGAAATCGGTCACCTGATCCTCGATAAAAACGGTCAGACCTGCAGCTGCGGCAATCAGGGCTGCCTGGAAACCTTTTCGGCGAAATGGGCGCTCAGCGAAACGATCCTGGGTAAGATAAAAGATGAAGACAAAGAGCTTTTGGGCGTCAATAACGGCAATAATAATCAGATTCTCAAAAGCGGTAAAATAAAGAATGCTTTGCTGGAAGAAAATAAAGTTGTTGTGGAGGCTCTTGACTCAGCCATCGAATATCTCGCCCTGGCCCTGGCTAACGTAGTTAATGTAATCAATCCGCAGATGATTGTTCTGGGCGGGGGCGTTATCGAAGCCATGGAAGATGAGATCCTGCCCAAAATCAAAACGGCCGTGGAAAAACATACTATTCCTTTTGCCGAAGTGGATATCCGGGCGGCGGAGCTGGGTGACGATGCCGTTGTCGCCGGTGCGGCCTATTTCGCTAAAAAAATGGTTTAATGAAACATTCATGATTTTGCAAACACACAAAGGCATGATTAAATAAACAAAGGGCTTTCGCCCCCCTCCCCTTCGCCCCTCCCTGCCATGGGCACCCCTTACGGGGCACGCGTGGGGAGGGGTTGGGGTGGGGATTTTAAACAGATGAAAATAAACGGAAAAGGGCTATGTCTGAAATTGTCAATTACATTATCCCGGAAGACTTTGAGACAGAGACTTTACTGCAAGAGCTTAAAAACAGTTATAACATTATCGAAGAAGAAAGCAGAAATGAAGCCTGCCATTACTACGATAGCTTCGACTGGCGCCTGTTTAACGAGGGTCTGGTTCTTTTCAAAAAGCGGGGCCGCTTGTTTCTGCGCCGGCTTAACAGTGACCGGCCGCTTCAAACACTGCCCTTCACCGGAAATCCTGCTTATCCCGATTCTTTTCCCGAAAGCAGCCTGCGCAAAAGAATAATCCCCATCCTGGAAATGCGGGCGCTCATTGCCCAGGCTCAAACCAGCGAAGATAACACCACTTTCAAAGTTTTGAACGCAGATGAAAAAACCATCCTGCGCTTCGTTTTGAAAAACGTGTACACCGGTTCGGGCAGGAACATGAGAAAACGCACCTCTTGTATGATATTAAGAGGCGTACGCGGTTATACGGACATTTGCGAACAATTTCAAAACAATTTACAGAGCGCCGGGCTGGTGGAATCGGCTGAAGACGACTATCTGCTTACCCTGCGCGGCCTGGATAAAAAACCCGGCCAGTACACTTCAAAAATAAAAATCACCCTCGATCGGCAAATGCCGGCATTCGAGGCGCTGCGGCATATCCTCAAATATTTGCTCAATATTATAGTGCTCAATGAAAAAGGCATTAAACAGGATATCGACACCGAATTTTTGCACGACTTTCGTGTCGCCGTGCGCCGCACCCGTTCGGCGCTGAGCCAGCTCAAAAAACTGCTGCCCAAAGATGAGGGTAAAAAATTCAAGGCGGACTTCAAATATCTGGGTCGCCTGACCAATGAACTGCGCGACCTGGACGTTTACCTGCTCAATCGGAAAAAGTACATAACCATGCTGCCCGCCGAATTGCAGGCCGATCTAGACCTGCTTTTTCGCAGCCTAACTGCCGAGAGAGAGAAGCAGCACAGGAAAATCACCCTTGCGTTGAATTCGGCCAAATACAGGCAGGTTATCAGGGACTGGAAATCGTTTCTCAGCAGTGATGCAGATAAGTTCGGCCTCCCGCCAGCCACCGGTGAGCCGATTATCGGGGTAGCCCGAAAAACCATTTATAAAAAATACAAACAGGTGATCAGCCTCGGACAGGAAATCATTCAAAACAATGACAGCGAAAAACTGCATACCCTGCGCATCGACTGCAAAGAACTGCGCTACCTGATGGAATTTTTCAGTTCACTGTTTCCTGAAAAAGATATCGGTTATTTGCTCAGGCAGTTAAAACGTTTGCAGGATAACCTGGGCGATTTTAATGATTTTCACGTACAGCAGGAAAAATTGAAGGGCTTTCTGGATACCCTGCCGCCAAAAGATTCCGGCGTATTGAAAACGGCGCTGGCCATCGGTTGTCTGGTGGGAAACCTGCATACCAGGCAGCAGCAGGTGCAGTTTGCTTTTTCCGAAACCTTTAAACAGTTTGCCGGGGCGGACAATCTGGCCCTTGCCAGAAAATTATTCAAAAACGGCGAGGGAAATAAAAAATGAAAACAATCGCTTTGTACAACATTAAGGGCGGAGTAGGCAAAACCGCCGCCGCGGTCAACTTGTCTTACCTGGCAGCCCGTGATGGCATGCGCACCCTGCTGATCGATCTCGATCCGCAGAGCGCGGCCACCTTCTATTTCCGCATCCGTCCTGCAACAAAACGCAAAACCAAAAAACTGATTAAGGGCGGCAATGCGTTTGACAAACGCATCAAAGGCAGTGATTTCGAGAATCTGGACCTGCTGCCCTCGCACTTTGCCTTCCGCAATCTGGATATCGACCTGGACGGGATGAAGCGTTCCAAAAAACGGCTGCACGATCTGGCGGCATCATTGCAGGATGAATACGATTTACTGGTTTTCGACTGTCCGCCGAATATTACCCTGGTTTCGGAAAATGTGTTTCAGGCCGCCGATTTTATTCTGCACCCGGTCATTCCCACGGTGCTCTCGGTGCGCACCTATGAAAAACTGCGCGATTTCTTTAAGAAGGAAAAGCTGGACCGTGAAAAGATTATCGCCTTCTTTTCCATGGTGGAAAAACGCAAATCGATGCACACAGAAATCATGGAACAGATAAAATCTCAATACGACCGCCTGTTACTGACGATGATCCCCTATGCCTCCGACGTGGAAAAGATGGGCCTCTACCGCGAACCCGTTGTCAGCGCCAGGCCGACGGCCCCGGCTTCGCTGGCTTATGCAGAACTTTGGGCGGAGTTTAAGAAGCAGTATCTAAGAGGAAAGCTGTCGCCTTAAGGATTTCGTTATTGATGAATCAGAATTAAAACATGTAGGTGCTGAACGCTTCTAATTACCGTAAGCAATTACATCTTCAATCGGTATCCGGCCAATATAAGCCTGTTCCGTTTCTGTGAAGTACAAATAACCATCTGCTATTTTTATCGCTAAAGTGTATTGCGAGGGGATCGGTTTTACATCTTCAAAAGTTTTGTTAGCAAGATTGAAAACGGTAATATATTCCAGGTGCTTTAAACTATAAAGTTTATTTTCATATTTTGTCAGTGAATGTGTACGTACAGGATAGGGCAATGATTCTAAAAAATTACCGCCATAGTCAATTTTGATCAGCGCCTGCTCTAGCTCCATGATCAAATAAATAACTCCGTTTTCTGATTCCATTCCCATTATTGCAGAATCATTAAAAGTTGTATGATTAAATCTCAGAACCTCGCTTCGGTCTCCGGATGTTATAGCCTGTTTTAATATCCTTTGAGGGGAAGCCGTATAAAATACAAAACCTGAATCAACAGACATGTAGTTGTGGGATACACCATCGATTAATATTCTCGAATCACCGTTCTTTTCATCAATTTCGTAGATCCCAAAACTACCGGGCGCACGATAATAAAATTTATTCTCATAATAATCCATATCTTCTGTATATTTATATTCCGGCTCCTCCGGATAGGGTAAATCTTTGTATTGAAGATAAACTTCCGCCGATTCATAAGGATATTTGCACATGGTTGAAAAACTGTCGACTTCAACTGTTGTGGAGTCATACAATAAATACGCTAATTTAAATTTATAAAATAAATCATCTTTATTAACTTTAATATCAAATTGAAAAACAGGCTGATATGAACCATGGGAACCAAGATAATCCGGATAGACTGAATCAATAAAAGTGTAATCCAGGTCGGTTTCTTTGTATAAATTTATTCTGATTATTGATTTTGATTCCAGTATTAAATCCGATGCATTGCGGATGATCAGACTATCATAATCGGTTTGATCGATTCCAATAGCATGTAATTTATCCTCAGAAGGTTTTACCTGTCTTTCTTCTGAAAAGGAAGTTAAAGTGTGGAATTCCTTTTCACAGGAAAGGGCTGCGAAGAACAGGATTACCATCATTGCATATATTCGTTGACCTCTCATATTACAGACTTTTCTGAGCATAACGTATTTAAAATGTGCGGCATAAAAAGTTTTTTATCCTGTAGAAAATTAGAAGCATTATTAATATTCCGGATCTACAATTTTGCCCATAAATAAAATTGAGCCTGAACGATCATCACGGATAATAAAAACAAAAGGCCGGTCGGCAATGAAACTTGGAGGGACGCTCACAGCCATCCCCCCAACAATCGTTACAGCCGCTGCCTCACAGCCATACTCGTTTACTTCAATATATGTTTTCTGTTTTACAAAGCTAAGCCATAGTGGTACGTCAGAAATTCCTCTGAAATTTGCCGCCCGTGTAAACGCTTCTTGCATGCCAAGATTCTTTAGAACCTCATTCAGCGTTTTATCATATTTCAATTTAAATTTAGGTAATTTAAACACGAAGTCTTCACGATTGGTTTGCAGAGAATCTATGCCATTAAGCCATGATTGCATCATATCAGGATCAAAGCTGTTAATAAATGCATTAATATCCGTTTCTTTCTCCGGTAAAAAAACATACATTGCTAACTTATCCCGTCCATAAGGCATACGCGCTATGCTGACATTCCGGTCAAAATAGTAGGTGTAATCCCTTCCCCCATTGGTCATCATGAAAACCGTTTTTTTCGAACCATCGGGAAGAAAAAAGTTTTCCTCTTTTGTCAAATCCGGATCAAACTGGTAAATCCAATTGGCTTTAAAATAAAGGGCATTTATCAAAAACAAAACCGTAGTGTAATCAATTGATGTTATTATTTCGCTTATTTTTTCATTGGTTTGTTCACTGACCCAATTATTAATCTGCGTTACAGCGTGGTCCGATGCAAAGTCCAGTTTTGCAACATCAGCATAAAAGTTTGATAAAATCGTTTGAATAAAATCCTTTTTTACCGGGAAATGATTATTAATCCACATTGAATTGGCAATATTTAATATTACATCCGGATCACAATTCTGAAGACTCAGAACTAAGTCGGAATAGGCCTTATTAACGGCCTCACGATTCATTTGATCTATCGCCAGAGTTATTGCCATTTCATTTTGTGTATTTTCCTGTGCGCCGTTGTAAGTCATTGTCAGAGCAATAGACAAACTTAACGGCGAAATGAAGATATTTTCAGCGGGTTCTTCGGCGTCCAGCATTTTAAATACCTGAATAGCAAACGTATTATTAGCTGAAATCAGTTTCGGATCAACGACATTGGCTAATGAATCCGAATCTAAATTGACCGGTATCGCGGGCTGATTTAATATGAATTCCGGATTATTGGATTCATTTAAAGCGGTCGGATCTTTTTTACAGGAAGAAAAAAAGAATACAAGGACAAATAAAAGATGCAAAAATTTCATTTGTTTGCTCCTCATTGACATTCTTCTGCAGCAATATAATAAATTGGCAGTGAATTACTAAACAATAATGCAATTCTTTACAAAATTAAGGACAATACCAGCTAACATGCGGGGAAATAGTTTATATGATATCAAATTTTTGAGCTTCCTCAATAAGTGTTTTATCCCTGGTATATAGATTTGTATTGTCCGTCAGGCAGGAAGCAATTAAATGAACATCGATATAACCCAACCCCTTGCCGAATAATTTATGTTGATCTATGAACAATAAGATCTCATCATTTCCTGCAATCGATACCTGAGGCAAATCCATTAATAATTTTAAAATTGCTTGGCGGTTTTTGATATTGCCGCAGGCTAATTCGCCAATAATAAAGGGATGTACGCAAACCGAAAATTCTTCCAGCAATGTAACCAGACGGGTATCATTTTTATTGAGATGGTCGACCCAGACAGAAGTATCAACCAGTGTCATCTGCTAAGACCTTCTTCTTGGTATCCGTTTTAAATCTTTTTCAGTACCACCCAGTTTAGCAAGCCTTCTGGCACTTTCAACGGCAATAAGTGTTTCCAAACCCATTTTTACCAGTTTGGTCTTTTCTTTGATACCGGTAAGCACCTTTGCCTTTTCCAGAATTTCTTCATCGATGTTTAATGTCGTTTTCATACATATAAAGATGGTAAATATATATGGCTATTGCAAATTTATTTTTGACTGAAAACGGATGACATCTGGCAGAACCCCATACTGGTTATTAATTTTATCAAATATAAAAATAGAGGGGCTATATGTCCATGAAATCTGAATGCTAATACATTAAATGTCAATTAATAATCCTCAATAATTCTTTATATAATCTGTCAAAAGAATCCATTAAATACAAATTACGCAAAAACTTATCTGCCCC
>CAYXRA010000032.1:5127-34403 GCA_964467525.1 uncultured Calditrichaceae bacterium | reverse complement strand
GATGAGTCCAACACCATTCGCAATTCAGCGTTCGGGCCGATTCTTTCCGATTCACCTTTTTTTGAAACCGACGACGATCAGCTTTATGCGCTTAAGTGGACCGGTCATCAGGCCAGCGATGAATTTACGACTTTCCTCAAAGCGAACAGCGCAGACGACTGGCAGACTTTCTACGATGCATTCGAAACCTACAGCGTTTCCGGTCAGAATTTTTTATTCGCTGATACGTCGGGCAATATTGGTCAGCTTGCTGCTGTTAAAATCCCTGTTCGTAACAGCGAACATCCGGATGACTTCCTGTCCGATCCTGAAAAGGATCGCTGGCAGGGCTACCTCACCACGCACAAATTGCCCTCAATTTTTAATCCCCGGGAAGGTTATCTTGCTTCGGCCAATAACCGTCCGGTGCAAACCGCAACACCGCTGGGCTTCTTTTATTCCACCAACGACCGTATCGACCGCCTTCATGAATTGCTGGGAAAAAACGAAATACTGACTTTGGAAAACGCTAAAACAATCCAGCAGGATGTATTCATCCAATCAGCCTGGGATTTGAAAAATCTGTTTGTCCGCGAATTAAGAAAGTTAATCGATGACCAAATGCAGAATAATGTTAATGGTGATTTCATACAGGAACTGGAATCCTGGGACGGCTATTTTAAACAGGAAATGCGGGGACCCGTTGCATTCCAGGCCCTCTGTTATCATTTTATTAAAAATTATTATTCTGTACAATATGATGAAGACCTGGTCGATTTTATTTTATCTTCCGGATTTGTCAATCAGATTGTCATTGATGATATGCGCGGCAATATTTCCGGTCAGATCGCCTCTGCCCTGCAGAAGTCCTTAAAACAGGCAGTAAAAGATTATCAGGCATTTTCCAACTGGGGTGAACAGCACAGACTGGTACTGGCTCATCCGTTCAGCCGGATTCCGGTCTTCGGCGGCAGATATCGATTCGGTGATTATCCCGCGGACGGTTCCTACAATTCGCTGATGAAAACAGCGCACGAAGTCACAAACAAAAAGCATCAGACCTTTTACGGCGCAAATTCACGGTTTATCGCCTGCATGAAGGATACCGATGCTAATTTTTTTGTTCTGCTTGGCGGACAGGACGGCTGGCCGGGCAGCAGCCAGTTTACCGATCAGGTCGCACTTTGGCTCGGGGGTGATTATATTCGGATACCGTTGCGCGCGGAAAGTGTACGCGCATATTTTCCCTATCATTTTAATTTAAACCAGGGACAGTAAGTGAGAGATTAATACGTTTAATTAATAGAAAAGGATTGCCTGTCATGAAACAACATCTTTTAATGGTAATTTATTTTATCCTTACCTTTTCATTAGGTTTACCGCAACTGGCCGCGGCACAATCGGTGATTAGCGGATACGTGTTTGAAGATGAAAACCGGAACGGCATTTTCGATACAAACGAAAAGGGCATTCCCGGCGTCGCCGTTTCCAATCAGCAGGATGTGGTTCAGACCGCTCTTGACGGCCGCTATACCCTGCCGGTACTTAAAAAAATGATCATTTTTATCAGCAAACCCACCGGCTACGATACGCCTTTGAATGAAGATAACATCCCGCAATTTTACCATATCCATCATCCGGAAGGTTCGCCGGATTATCTGAAATACAGCGGCATAAAACCTACCGGCCCGCTGCCGGAACAGATTAATTTTCCGCTTCATAAAACACAGGCGCCGACCAATAATTTCAATGCGCTGATTACCGGCGATCCCCAGCCGCGCGATTCGGCGGAAGTCGGCTATTTTCGCGATGATATCATAGCCAATATGATCGGCAGGGACGCCCGGTTTTACATGGCCCTGGGCGACATCGCCTTTGACAATCTGAATACCTTCCGGCAATATAACGGCGTCGTGTCGCGGCTGGATTTGCCGGCCTATAACGTTCCCGGCAATCATGACTCCAATTTTCGATCCAGGGATGATGCCGGTTCCATGGAAACATTCAAGTCGGTTTACGGTCCGTCCTACTACTCATTTAATTATGGGAAAGTACATTTTATTATTCTCGACGACGTCGAATATTTCGGCTGGGATACGGTGAAGAATAAATACAGCGGTTACCGGGGTTATATTTCCGAACAACAGCTTAACTGGCTTAAAAATGACCTGCAATTTGTACCCGAAGATCATCTGATTGTAATGAATATGCATATTCCGATCTATACCGAATATTCGGAAAGTCCGGGCGTTAACGTAGTCAATCGTGATGCGCTTTTCGATATATTGCAGGAAAGGAAATATTTGTTGGCTTTATCCGCACACATACATTTTATTGAAATACTCGATTTCGATGAAAAAACCGGCTGGAAGGGAAAACATCCGTTCCGGAGTATAAATGCCGCGGCCGGCTGCGGCGCCTGGTGGTCGGGCCCCAAAAACAGTGCCGGTATCCCGGTGAGCTACTGCATGGACGGCACACCCAACGGATATTTTATTTTTAACTTTTCGGGGAATCAGTACAATTACCGCTACCATCCGGCAAAATTTGACGCCGGCCATCAAATGCATATTTCCCGGCCCCAAGGCGTTTTGGATGAAGCCGCGCTCGATACAACCCGGATTATCGTTAATATTTTTGCCGCCGATCCGGAAACTGAAGTATTTTGCCAGGTTGACAAAAATCAGCGACTCAAAATGAAACGGCACATTGGCAAAGATCCATTCATCACAGATTATCTCAAAAATAATGCCGATTCATTTCCGGGATGGATTGATAATGAAATTGCCACCGGTCATTTGTGGATAGCCGATCTGCCCGAAAATCTGTCACCGGGCACGCACCTGATTAAAGTGAGCGCCCGGGACAGCAAAGGTAATCTGTATTCGGGCGTTCGCTTATTTGATATCAAGGAAGCAAAATGAATTTTGACACATTTATCCCGTTTTTAAAGAATCTGGCCGAACGCAGCGCGGAGGTTATCCGGCCCTGTTTTTTTGATCGCGGTCTTGCCGTGGAAACGAAGGCCGACGCCTCTCCGGTTACCCGGGCCGATCATGAGACCGAGCAAATTTTGCGATTGTTGATCGAGCAAAAATATCCCGATCACGGTATTATCGGCGAAGAATTCGGCAGGAAAAACGAGCAGGCCGATTTCGTCTGGGTACTCGATCCGATCGATGGCACGGTGTCTTTTTCCACCGGTGTTCCCCTGTTCGGAACGCTGGTTGCTTTGCTCTACCAGGGCGAACCGGTTTTAGGCATGATTAATCAGCCCATAGTTAATTTGTGTTGTATCGGAAACAATGAATCGACCTGGATCAATGATAAAAAAGTACAGTTTCGTCGGATTGATTCACTCGGAGCGGCCACCCTTTTGACAACGGATATTAAAAATATCGAACGCCATCAAAGTATTGAAAAATTTAACCGCTTAATCGGTCAGACCAAAACTTTCCGCACCTGGGGCGATTGTTACGGCTATCTGCTTTTGGCCGGCGGCTGGGCCGACATTATGATCGATCCGGTAATGAATCCCTGGGATCTGCTGCCGGTTATCCCGATTATAAAAGGCGCCGGCGGTATGATAACCGACTGGCAGGGACAAGATGCCCGGCGCGGACAATCTGCCGTTGCCGCCGGTAAACAGCTCCACGCCAGGGTAATCGAAATTTTAAACGCTGACGATTAGAAATATTGTTAAAGCAGATGGTGATTTATCTCCGTTCCGGATAACTCAAAATAAATGCCCCCTTATTCAGGTGGAAAATTTCACCCGGCAAAACGCGGCGTGTATATGGGACCCGGTTGCGGATTAAGTTCCGGAACGTACCCTTCACCAATCGATTTGATCTGAATTTCGATTTCATCCGGATTAATATCGATCAGGTTCAGCTTCATCCTGTTATCGCGGTCATCTTTTACGGCGCCGCCGCCGCCTAAAAAGCGCAGGCTGTTTCTATTATAGATTTTATTGAAATGCACGTGTCCGTGCAAAACCAGATTGATATTATGCCTGGCAAACAATTTTAACAGTTTCCGCGAACCACGCAGTTTCATCGTCTGATATTCGATAAATTCAAACAGCACATTTTGCCGTTCCGGGGTGACATTTGTATTTGCCGTGAAATGGTGGTGGATTAATACAATTTTCGTATAATCGTCATACCGGCGGTTGGTTTCAAAAAAATCTCTAAGCAGATTATAATCCGCCGAACTGATTTTACCATTAGAAGCGGCACTGTTCCGGATAAGCGAATAATCCGTTACAGAATTGAGGCCAACCAGCATTACGTTTCCGGTCAGTTTGACATAAGGAAAAGTATTGTCAGCTTGCAAAAAAATTGTATTGTCGAACGTTTCGTCAAATTGATCCCTGAACAGGGCAACTTTTTCATTTATTTTAATTGACCGGCAGCGCTTTGGAAAGTTGATAATATCCGAGGCCAGATGGACACCGCCGTAAATATCGTGATTGCCGATTACCAGTGAAGTTTTATCCGCGTTCAGAAAACCGTACTCAGATAATATATTCCGGAAGCGATGCAAATCTTCTGTTTTTGCATCGTGCGTGATATCACCTGTAACAACAAGATGATCGGCTTCACTTTCTACAACGGCGTTGAATAATTGTCTGGTTTTGTAAATATTTTCAGGAAAACTTTCAGTACAAATGTGTAAATCGGATATATGCGCAATTCTCATTTTGCGTCCCTGTGAATAATTCTGATACTTTTCATATCACTCAAAATAACAACGGACCTGTTAGTTTTGCATTACACCGATATTAATTTTTCATAAGTAAGTGGTTAAATTTTTGTTAAAATCACACATAAAACAAGATACCCGGCGGATAGAAAATCAGATACGAAAAAATTTAGATCTTTGGGAACTTTATCCTATTCTTGTATATTTAAAGGGATTGTAAACTTTATTTTATATGGGGCGTCTAAGCCAATTAGGTGCAGTGATCGTGATCATTGAATGACACCAGGTACATTAAATAAATTCATGATAATGTTGAATAAATTTGTGGCGACCTTGTATCATTATTATTTTAAATAAGTGATACGCAATAGGCTTAAAAGAAGTTGCTGCAAACAGGAATTCGGCTTAAATGAACAAAACCTTGCTTTTCCGTGAAGTAATCCGTGAAAAACCGGAACCGGTTTTTAATGAATATTTTGCCATCGTGAGACCGAGCAAAGATATATTCTTTTTTCAAGCCCAATCTGACAAAGACATTACCATTAATATACTGGATGAAGATGAATTAATAAAAAATTACCGCGCCGCTAAGAAATCCAACCTGCTGCATTACGTAAACCGGGAAACTTTAAAGAAACTGAATATCCGTCTGGACAACAGTCCGGATACTGTATCCGGCTGATCAGAATGTATGCCTGTTTTTCGACAGGGTAACCAGTTCCACACCCGCTTCAATATGTTTGAATCTTGCACCCTGACTTACAAATTGTTTTACCACGCGCGCATCTTTAATTCTTGCCGAACCGATAACGTCAACCCCGTAATCAAAAAGCACCGTACTCGGCGGACAAGAAGGACCGAGCACAACCGTGCGAGCGTCGCCGGCATTTTTTATGATATCATGAAATGTGCCGTTTATGATGGTTTGGGCAGTGATAATCAGCAGGTCACTCTGCGGCAAATAGGCATTGATTTTATCTGCCGGCAGGTCACCGTAACCCGGATTAAGTTCAAAAACCCAGCAATTTCTGGCCAGTGGCCTCAATCGGTCAACAAAGTTGAAGTGTCCGATTACACTCACATTCTGATCTGAAGCTGAGTTTTTTATGATTTGCCAGGCATTGCCGTGCTGCCAGTCCCGGTTGATATCCATGACTGATTTCAGTGCAGCCATACCCAGCGACGCCTTAAGCCAGTTTTCGGAATGAAGCATATCCACAATTTCCATGAGAGCGATGTTTGTCAGATTTCCGCAATCATCAATTTCATCACCTCCCTGTCCGTGCTTCACAAGCGTCGACGTAATCCCCAGATATTTACTTTCCACGGCGGTTAAATGGACGCCTACCAAAACATCTTTTGATCTGGTTGCGGCTGCGGAAACCGAGTTGATTAAATCTGTTTTTATATTGGACATGAGCGTCTCTTCTTATCCGGCAACGGCCAGGCCGGTTTTTTTATTAAATGCATTTATCATTTTATCCCAAACCGGTGCAATACGAAAGCGTTCATCCCAGTAAGACGAATTGTACCACTGGGCGTTTAGTTCTTCCGCCGTTTTACCCTGCTGTTCAATCCATGTAAAATATTTCAGATTGTGAATACGTTTTTTATCGACGTAAGTGAGCTCCTGTAAAAAGTCGGTTGACTGGTTGTTTAAACAAACCTGCCAGTCAACATTTGCCTGCTCTTTGCTATAAGCACCGCATTGTTGATTCATCTCTTCCAATCTGGAAAGATACATATCCGCGGAATCGGTGAAAACGGTGAAGATGACGTCGTTTTCATCCAGTTCAAAATAGCGGCTCATTTTGATGCCGGCAATCAGGTTGGCAATTGACGAAATTCCCAGGCAGGATAACCGGCGCGTTATTTCATCGCCGGCACCGCGTGTCTTTAAAAATTTATGTCCCTCTGGCTCATTGAACAGGCGCAGAACACTCAGGCATTGCTCATCATCGATGGCGCAAACCAGATCCGTGTTGCGCATATTGTGAATCCAGGGTACGTGTTTATCGCCGATGCCCTCGATCCGGTGACCGCCGAAGCCGTTCATTAAGAGCGTGGGACACTGAAGCGCCTCCACGGCCATTGTTTTGAGCAGCGGGACTTTTGTTTTGAGATAGTCGCCGGCGGCAATGGTTCCGGCAGAGCCCGTAGCGCAGACAAATCCCTGCAGCGTGGAATTATTACCGGCGATTTGATCAAATAATTTTTCGAAAGTATATCCGGTTACCTCATAATGCCAGACAGCGTTTCCGTACTCGGAAAATTGATTGAAAATCATATAGGCGTCGCTTTTAGCGCTCAACTCATGACATTTATCATAAATTTCTTTGACATTGCTCTCGCACCCCGGCGTCGCATAAACTTCCTCAGTGCGCTCGCGCAGCCAGTTGAATCGCTCCTGACTCATTTCTTCGGGAAGTATGGCCACACTGTGCACATCGAGCAGATTGGAATTGAAAACACCGCCCCGGCAGTAATTGCCGGTGGAGGGCCACACCGCCTTATGATATTCCGGGTTGAACTTACCGCAGACCAGGTAGGGCGCCAGACAGCCGTATGTTGCACCGACTTTATGGGCGCCGGTAGGAAAAAATTTACCGACCAGTCCGATGATCCGCGCTTTAATGCCGGTAATCTCTCGAGGGATTTCCAAATAGTTGATATCCCCGAAAGCACCGCTGCCGGGATCATTGCGCCAGTTGATGCGAAACAAATTCAGCGGATGGGTATCCTGCGGAGCAATTTGCTTTATTTTTTCAACCAGTGATTCCGGAATCGTTTGCGGATTCTTCATTTCCGCGAAGGTCGGCAGTAAAATATCTTGTCTTTTACAGCGGGCTACTGTTTTCCGTAAAAAATCCTCATTCGCGATTTGCCAGTTCCAGTCAAACAAAACATTTCTCCTTTCTGAGCCGGGCAATCCGTACCTTAACTTGCCTGCGGACGATGCTGTTTTTCTTTATCACACAATTCCTGATTCGTTTTAAATTACAGCCGGAGCAGCAGTAATAAAAATTATTTTTATTTGAAAAATTTATTCATGTTACGTGGTAAGAAAAAAAAGATATATTATAAGTTCTTTTTCCCGTTAACAGATTCTGATTCAGCATTTTCCTGATTTTTAAGATAAATTCCTATCGCAACGCAAAAATACAAAACATATCCTCTAAATCAGAGCCATTAAAGCTGTAATCGTTACTGAATATCGTATTTTTTGAGCTTGGACATGAAGGTACTGCGATTCATTTGCAGCATCCTGGCGGTTTGGAATTTATTATTATTGTTCTTTTCCAGCGCTTTAATAATTAATTGGCGTTCGAAATTTTCTACAAGCGAGCCGAGTCCATTACTCATGTCGATTTCTTCGATAGATTCTTCTTTCGGCTCTTTAAATATATAATCGGGTAAATCGGAAACACGAATACGGTCGTTCTTGTTCAGGACGATAATCCGTTCGATTAAATTTTCCAGCTCGCGAATATTACCGGGATACTCATAACCTTCAATTATTCTAAGGGCTTCTTCATCTATATCATTGATCGTTTTGCCGTAAACTTTATTAAATTTTTCGATGAAGTGATAAACAAGGTATTTAATATCTTCTTTGCGTTCGCGCAGCGGCGGTACTTCTATCGGAATAACATTTAACCGATAGTAAAGATCCTGGCGAAAGCTTCCTTCTTCCATCGCCGCTTCCAGGTCTTTATTGGTGGCTGCGATAATGCGCACATCCACTTTGATTGTTTCGGTGCCGCCGACCCGTTCAAACTCGCCCTCCTGTAAAACGCGCAGCAACTTAAGCTGCATGTTCAATGAAATATCGCCAATTTCATCGAGAAAAAGCGTTCCGCCATTGGCCAGCTCAAAACGGCCGACCTTATCTTTAATAGCCCCGGTGAAGGCCCCGCGCATATGTCCGAACAGTTCGCTTTCCAGCAGGCTTTCCGCTAAAACGCCGCAATTAACTTTAATAAACGGCCGCTTTACCCGTGAACTGTTATAGTGTATCGCATTGGCAATTAATTCTTTTCCAACCCCGCTTTCACCCCTTATCAACACGGTCGTATTCGTTGAAGCGACATCTTTTACCAGGCGAAACAATTCCTGAATTTTATCTGTTTTACCAATCATATTAGTAAAATCATAGGTTTGCTGCAGACGATTCAGCAGGTATTCATTTTCTTTTATCAGGTTGCTAAGCTGGGTTATTCTTTCAACTTTTGCCAATATTTCATCCAGGCGCAATGGTTTTAAAATGTAATCCTTTGCACCCATTTTCATCGCTTCAACGGCTGTCTCGATAGTCCCATGCGCCGTAACCATAATCACCGGTATATGCGGGTTTTCTTTTGTTAAAATTTTCAACAACTGCATGCCGTCCATTTCGGGCATGCGTATATCACTGAGAATAATATCCGGTTCCTGATTTTTAATCTTGTTCAATGCATCCAGGCCGTTTGTTGCAGTCATGGAATGATAGCCTTTGTTTTCGAATAGCTCCTGCATTAATTCAAGCGCATCGATTTCATCATCAACGATTAAAACTTTGGACTTCATTTAACCCCCAGATTGGATTTGCTGTTTTTAACAGGGAATAAAAGGGTTAGCCTCTCAATATTCTCATCTTCCTTGTCTAACTGGTATGTACCATTATAGTGGTGCAAAATATAGCGGACAATTGTTGATTCAATTGATTTAATCTTCTTCATGGGCTTTAAAGGTTTTAAATATGAATGTAAGGTAATCCCTTGGCTAAATATAAAATAAGAATAGGTAAGTGTAAAGTTAATTTTCAACCAATTTTTATTTAAATGTCCTTCCAGGGTGTTTGTTTCGATATGAATTGATCCTTCGCTACCCAAACAATCAAAACTCAATTCGATAATTGTTTTTATCAAAAGCTCAATATGAGATATCAAACCGGATAAGATCGGCAAATCACTGCCCAATGTATAATTAAGGGCGACTTCTTCCTTTTCTATCAGACGGTTTATCGACGGTTCAAGTAATAAATGCTGTAAAACTTCATTGACATGAATTTTTTGCGGAATACTATCCTGCCTTAAGCGGGCAAAGGTTAACAACTTCGATACGGTTTCGGTCATCCTGCGCACCTGTTTATCAAGTCCGAGCAAATTATTCTGATAGGTTTCGTCAGACTTCATTTTATCCTGCATAAGCTGCAGTCTGCCTGATATGATATTGACCGGATTCAAC
Source organism: uncultured Calditrichaceae bacterium (assembly GCA_964467525.1). GTDB lineage: Bacteria > Calditrichota > Calditrichia > Calditrichales > Calditrichaceae > CAYXRA01. Next base: position 24,491 of record CAYXRA010000032.1, on the reverse strand, counting down.
AATTCATTAGCAATGGAATCCGCAAACCGCTCCAGCAATTCATAACTTTTTTCATCGGCGTCCTGACTGCTGAGTTTATTTGTCGCTAGCGATTGAATCATAATATAATTCTTATCTTCTGTAAGTCTGGCGCTGATTTGTTTTTCATGATCGGATTGGTTCAGGCTTTTGAAGGTAATCTGATAATTTTCAATATCATTACCTTCCAGATAACAATACTCTTCCAGGTATTTCCAGACTTTTGATCCATCAATCATGAAATCGATAAAATCTTTGCCAAGATAGTCATGGTCCGAAACACCGAGCAGCGATTCGCCCGAACGATTGAGAAAGATAATTTTGGCATCGCGGTTCAATACCACAACCAGTGAATCAACTTCATAAAGACAGTTGCGCAACAATTGATTGTAATCGAGACTGCGCATCAGCCTTTCATTGACATTGGAATAAATCTCACCCAGTAAAATAGGAAGTTTTTTATTGACATCGCCGTGGGTAATGATTCTCACATTTTTAATATCGAGCCATGCTTCCAGTTCATCGTAATTATCTTGGATAATAATCGTATCCACAGCAGTATGGGTCAGTTGTATTTTTTTCAGGTCATTCGGCGATATTGTGTTTGATTTGTTATCAGCGATCAGCAGATCATAGTCATTTGTTTTCAGCTTCTGCCATAGTTTTACGGGCGTTGTGGAAATCGAATCGATCTGATGCGGAATAGCGCTGTAAACGGCTCCGACAAAATCGCATATTTCCGGTGTGTTATGAAAACACAAAATTTTTAATGGCTTACTGGTCATTTTTAACTTTCTCAATAAACGCGCATGCTTTCCGCAGGCGACGCCCGACCTTTACTTTCCCTAAAATGCGGATCATTTCAAAGATACCGGGACTTTCTGTTTTACCGGTCAAAGCCAGCCTGAGAGGATGAATTATTTTCGCCGCAGGCGCTTCATGTTTTTCGGCGAATGCCCGCACCGTATTTTCGATCATACTTACATCATCGAATATATTGTATTTTTGTTCCTTAATCTCCTCATAAAACAATCTGAGCAGTTTTCCACCCGGTTCCTTCATGAAAAATTTTTTGACACCCTTCGGATCATATTGCCTAGGATCATCAAAATATAACCTCAATCCTTCGGTTAGTTCGGTAATTGTACGGGAACGGATTTTTAGCAAATCGACAAAAAGTTCAAATTTACTGCTTTCGGATTCATCCACAATTAGATTATTTTTGTCCAGCCATGCCCGGACACGGATCATAACTTCCGCCAACTCCATTTTAGCAATATATTTTCCGTTTAACCAGTAGAGTTTGTTTTCATCAAATACGGCAGGGCTGCTGTTTATTTTACCATTATCAAATCGCTTAAGAATTACATCGCGATCCAGAAATTCCGAATCGTCGCCCGGAGACCAACCAAGCAGGCATAAATAATTGAAAAGTGCATCCGGCAGAATTCCTCTGTCCCTGAATTCTTCCACGGAGGTCGCTCCGTGCCGCTTTGAAAGCCGCACCTTATCCGGTCCGAGAATCAGCGGCAGATGACCAAATTGCGGGACGTCCCACCCCAATGCCCTATAGAGCAATATTTGTTTTGGGGTATTGGAAAGGTGATCTTCACCGCGCATGACTGTCGTAATACCCATCCGGTGATCATCCGCCACCACGGCAATCTGATAAACCGGACTGCCGTCCGAACGCAGGATGATGAAATCATCTAATGTTTCACTGCTGAAACATACTTTTCCTTTTATCAGATCATCGAAGGCAATGTCATATCCGGGTACTTTAAAGCGGATTGAAAAAGGCATACCGGCCTTTAGTTTATTATCCACTGCGGCGGCGTTAAGACGGCGACAGGTACCGTCATAGCCGAAATCCTGTTTTTTCCCGGCGGCAATGCGCCGTTTATCAGCCAGTTCTTCCCTGGTGCAAAAACAGCGGTAGGCATGTCCGCTGTCCAGCAACTGGTAGGTAACCTGTCTGTGATATTCACCCTGTTTGCTTTGGTAGCAGACCTCGTCGTCCCATTCCAGGCCAAGCCATTGCATGCTGGAAAATATCTGTTGTATCGAGGCATCGTTTGATCGTTCTCTGTCCGTATCCTCGATCCGTAATAAAAAACGTCCGCCGCTTTTTTGGGCAAAAATCCAGTTAAATATAGCTGTCCGGGCGCCGCCGACATGCAAATTTCCCGTCGGACTCGGCGCGAATCTTACAATTGTTTTCAACTGTTTCCGATACTTTCGATTTTGACTTGCCTCTTTAAGTGGAAGTATAAAATATAGGGTTCATTTACCATTAAGGCAAAAAAAACAACCCTTTGTTGTAAAACGCATTCATGTGGATCAAGGGTAACTGAACCCACTCAAATAATAAACAGAAATTATAAAAATGCTTTACAATGATGGCGGTCGAAAAACTGATTTCGGTTTGAAATTAATGATGACCGGATATAAATTTAAACATGCTAAAAAGCGAGACATTTCCCAAAACATTGCAGTATTACAAATTTTGTGCTTACGGATTTCTGAAGAATTTACGTTTTTTTGATGTGTTTTTTCTGCTATTTCTCAGAGAAGCGGGATTAAGTTATCTGCAGATCGGCACATTATATTCCGTCAGACAAGTCGTGATCAATATTCTTGAAATTCCTTCGGGCATTATTGCTGATTTTTTCGGGCGCCGCAATGCTTTGGTCTTTTCAATGTTTTCCTATCTGGTATCCTTCGCTATTTTTTACTTTTCCGAAGACTATCTCATCTTTATGCTGGCAATGGGTGCCTTCGGCATTGGGGAGGCATTCCGTTCCGGAACCCACAAAGCGATGATACTGGGATATTTGAAAATCAATAATATGCTTGCATTCAAAACCCGGTATTACGGCAGCACCCGCGGCTGGTCTCAGTTTGGCTCGGCCATCAGTTCCCTGGCGGCGATGCTGCTTTATTTTTACAGCGGCAACTATCGATTCCTGTTTCTTGCCTCGTTTATTCCCTATCTCATTGACCTGATTATGATCAGTACCTATCCCGATTCGCTGAACGGCGATTCTGTTGATACACGAAAACTAAACAGCCTTAAGCTGATCTATGATGAGTTTAAATTAACGCTTCGGTCATTTATCGATATTTTCAGCACAGTCAAAAATGTTAAATCGATTTTCAGCGCCGCTGCATATATTGCCCTGTTTAAAGGAGCGAAAGATTATCTGCAACCGATTCTCAAGATAACCGCCCTGGGGCTGCCTTTCTTTTTATCGCTAAATTCAGAGAAACGCACGGCACTCCTGATTGGGGTAGTTTATTTCGCTATTTTCTTAATGACTTCAACCGTTTCCCGTCATGCCTGGCAATTCGAGAAACGCGTCAAAAATCTGCCCTCGGCGATTAACTACGCCTATCTCCTCGGTGTTAGCGGCATCGGTCTTTCAGGCCTGTTTTTATTAGCGGAATGGCACATCGCTGCAACGTTCAGCTTTATTGCGCTCTATCTTGTTCAAAATTTACGCAGACCGCTGATGGTCAGCTATCTGAGTGATATTATTGAATCCAGGGTGATGGCTTCGGGTTTATCTGCCGAGTCGCAACTGGAGACAGCGCTGGTTGCGCTGTATGCCCCGTTACTCGGCTATCTTATTGATTCGCTTGGACTTGCCGGCGGTATGTTACTGAGCAGTGTTTTATTTTTGATTCTTTTTCCATTTACCCGTTTAACCGGAAAGTAGTTTATCAGAGGACGGCAGCGACCCCGATACCGACCCCGACGCCGAAGGGAATACCGGGCTATCCTCTGCATGGATCAGACTTCGCAATATAAATGCTTAAAAACAGTTTTTAACTGAAACGCTGGTTTTTGCCTCAGGTATTTTCCTTAAGATTAATATAATGATTGAGTTTCTTGATTAACTCGTCTTTCTGCACCGGTTTCGAAATGTAATCATCCATGCCAATAGCAAGACATTTTTCCCGATCGCCTTTCATGGCGTGAGCTGTCATGGCAATGATCGGAATATGATTCTGATTCGTCTCATTTTTGCGTATGGCCATGGTAGCATCGAAGCCGTTCATTTCCGGCATTTGCACATCCATTAAAATCAGATCGTAGGTTCCGGCTGCATATTTTTCGACGGCTATTTTACCGTTTTCGGCAATTTCGACATCGAACCCAACCCTTTCCAGTATTCGCTGAGCAACCATCTGATTGATGCGATTATCTTCTACCAGTAATATTTTGCGTCCCTCTTTTTGGGACGTTCCTGAAGGCGCTGCCCCGGATTTTACGGATTTTTTCATGCGCTGCTTTTTCTTATCATCCAGGGTTTCGCTGATTACCTCGATTAATTGAGATGTTTTAACGGGCTTGCTCAAATATCCTGAACAGTTCAGTTTTGAAAACCATTCGGATTCGCCTTTTATACCCGATGATGTCAGTACGACAATCTTAACTTGTTTGTATCGATCATTCTGTCTGATTTTTTCTATTACCATTCTTCCGTCCATCCCGGGCATCTGCACATCCAAAAGAATTAAATGAAAAGGCTCGTTCTGATCCACCGAAGCAGACAGTTTAGCGAGTCCTTCCGCTCCGCTGTCCGCAGCTTCTGCTGAGATTCCCAGATTTTTAATCATGTGTTTTAATATTTTTTGATTGGTCCGGTTGTCATCGATAATCAGAATCTTTTTACCGCTAAAAGCCTGCCTTTCAAACTTTAAATAATCCTCGGGCTGAACGCCTTTTTCGAATAACATGACAACAGAAAACGCACTGCCCCTGCCCAATTCACTTGTTAGTGAAATATGCCCGTGCATCAGCTCAACCAGTTGTCGCGAAATTGCAAGTCCGAGACCGGTGCCGCCGAATTTACGGTTCATTGAGCCGTCGGCCTGCTGAAAGGATTCAAATATTTTGGCCTGATCTGCCTCGGATATACCTATGCCCGTATCGCGGACGGTTAATTTTAACCAGGCGGTTTTTTCATCCTCGATAAGTTTCCTGCAGCTAATTTCAACTTCGCCCTCATCGGTAAACTTTATGGCATTATTGGTCAGGTTCATTAACACCTGTCTGACCCGGACCGGGTCCCCGATCACATTTATCGGAACCGTATTTTCCACATTACTGATGAGTTCCACATTTTTATCATGAGCGGTTTTGGCAAGCGTGTCCGTAACCTCTTCGATTACCTTGTATAAATTAAAATTTATTTTATCCACCTCCATTTTTCCGGCTTCAATCTTGGAAAAATCGAGAATATCATTGATGATGTATAACAGAGACTCGGCCGAAGTTTTCGCGGTGGATACAAATTCCGATTGTTCCTCATCGAGCGTTGTCGCCGAAAGCAGGTCCAGCATACCGATAACACCATTTAAAGGTGTGCGGATTTCATGACTCATATTTGCCAGAAATTCCGATTTGATTTTCGAAGTATCCAGCGCCCGGTCCCGGGCCGCCTTCAGGTCGCGTTCAACTTGTTTCTGAGCAGATATATCGCGCAGAATCATTTGAACAAAACCGGAGCCTTCAATCTTAATCTGATTCATACTGATTTCCGCATCAAAAACGGATTGATCGCCGCGTAAAAACTGCATCGTGAAACGTTGCGGCTCGCCCTGCCCGGCCAGTTCCATATATTTTTTGAATGTATCGGCGGAAGTCGTTCCGTCAATTTCATAATCCGGAATGAATGAATAAATGGTAGCGGATTTCAAATCATTCTGTGCAATTAACAAAATATCCGAGGCCCTTTTGTTGCAATCAATAATCTGCTTATCATCGTGAATAAGGATGCCGTCGCTGGCATTTTCAAATATGTTACGGAATTGTTTCTCGGAAATGGCGATGATGGCAGTCGTCTTGCGGGTCTGTTCAAGCGTCAGGAAGAGAAATACGAGGGCAATAACAACAAACAGTGTGATTAAAATGCCGTAAAGGCGGGCGTTTCTAATTTTATTGCCGGAATTTATCATGACAATTTTCCAGCCATCTGCGCTCAGGCTATTAATCGCAACCAGGCAACGCCGTCCGTTCAGGGTTACGATTTGGCCATCTTTCAGTTTATTACTGCTCAGGACCTGAATTGAACCGGCATCGAATGCTTCATTCATTAATGTAATTTCTTTGTCCTTCACGGTCGCAGGCCATAAGCGCTTGTATTGCTGATTGTCATCGGTTGCAGAAAATATAATCTGATCCGGATTTACCAGGAAAAGCTGTTCGTAATCATTATCACTGCCCTTGAAAATCGGTCCCAGATTCCTTTGCATGGCAATCAGTCCGATCAGCGCTCCGGAATCATTGGTAATTTTGTGTAAGGCCGTGTAGCGAATTTGCTGATCATGGAAATCACTCGAAAAGAAGTAATCATCCCTGACATTATGAAATGCTGACATATCCAGTGCAATTCTGTAAAAATTGCCCGGCGTCCTCCGAAGCTTATCCCGATCCGATGCCAAAATTATTGAGCCACTGGTATCCACAATATAACAGACTTCTGAATTTAAAGCCCGATTGTAGCGCTGTAAAACTTCCCCGGCATTTACTATCGTATTCTGCGTTTGTTCCTGCAGGGCCCTGCCGATCCAGTGTGATCCGGAAATGCCCTGTATTGCCTGATTGGCTAATTTGATTTCATTATTCACCTGCCTGGCAATCATTAAGGCACGCGATTTATGGTTTCGGATCATTTGCTGCTTTGCCTGATCACCGATATATTTGACAACAGACCAGCCTCCGTAGAGCCCGAGAAAGACGAACAATGCCGCAACCACCGTTAATTTTGCCAGTGAAAACCTATGTTCCATGGCGTATTTTTTATCGGCTTCGTAGGAAGATATAATCCAAATACCGAAAGCAATGAACAAAATTAAAGTTCCGCGGACAACCTGCACCGGTAAAATCAAAAACTTTCGAAAAACCGATTCTGCCAATAAAATCTGTGCCGCACTGCTTCCGTCCGGCACGACAAGAACCAGCGATATCCCGAATAATAACAGAATGATATTTAAACCATGCCTGTATTGATTATGATATATTTGACTCAATCCGCGCCGGTTGATCAATAAAATTATAAAACCAATTGCATAAGAGCCCGGGATTATATTGACGAATGTATAAAAATCTTTTAATCCGGTTATAAGCAGCAGGGTAAATATCAAAACAAATGGCAGGAAGGCAATCGGCGGCTTTATCCTGAAATCATGCCTTTCCAGATTCCTTCTTGCAAATTCAACAAGCGAAAGATATGCCGCCGTCTGCAGTAATACGAGAAAGCCGGTGGCAATTTTAATGTGCGTATCCAGCAGATTTACGAGTGCAAACCAGTCATTCAACCCGGTTAACATGGCAAAAAGGATTAATCCGCGCCACCGCAGCTTTAATAGCCGCATTCTTGAAAAATGTACCGAAACAATCGCCAGTATGATAAAGCTGATACCTGAAAAAAAATAAGCGTAGTCCATATTCATTTGCGCTGCTAATTTATGATTGCCGGGCCTTAATTCTTTTTAAAAATCATGACATTGCAGTTAAATTTAAGCAAAACCACAATACGCTTATTTTCGCACTGTTTTCGGAAATCTTAACCCGTTTTAAGAATAAGTCAATAAGTGGTGTAGCCGCTCGAAAAAGTCGCTTACGGTAAAATCCGAATTAAATTTTATGTAAAAGAAATCTGCAGTTGATTACTCAAAATATCCATCATCTGACGGGCATTTCTGATGGCTTTACCTTTGGGATGATTGTTGAAAAATATGTATGTTTTGTAGGTTTTTTTTAAAATATCGCTGATATGCGTCAGCCATTCCCTGAGTTCCTCTTCGCGATACTCATAGTCGTAGCGGGCATTGCCCTTGCCTTCCCACCAGTCTGCTTCGTTACGGCCATGAAATCTGATATAGGCCGCATCGCTGCTCACCTCGCTTTGCTGAGGCAGTAAACCGTAAAGCTGCGGTTCATCCACATTAACATACCCGATATTATTTTCACGCAGAAATTGTATCATCTGCGGATTGTTCCAGCCGGCGTGTCTGAATTCCACAAACAGCGGCAAATCTTTGCAAAATTTCCGTGTATCCGCCAGGTAACGGCGGTTTTTTTCATTATTCTTAAATGAATAGGGAAATTGTGCCAACAGCCCCATAAACTTTCCGGAATCGATCATCGGTTTGAGCGATTCGGTTAACTGATTGAGCGAAGCTTCATTTTCCTTACGCCGGTGCGTTGTTTCCTGGTGTACTTTAACAATAAACTGAAAATGGGGAGGCGTTCTTTCGGTCATTCGTCTGAATGTATCCTGTTTAGGGATAACATAGTAGCTGGCATTAATCTCAACTGCCTCAAAATACTGGCTGTAAAACCCGAGCATTTTATATTTCGGTATATCTTCGGGATAAAAAACGCCGCGCCAGTCCTCGTAACTATATCCTGATGTTCCGATTTTAATGTTGATTTTTATCGTATTTTTTTGGATCATTGAACAAAAGCCGCAATTTTAATCAAACAGGCATGATGCACAGCGCTTTTCATGAATAAAAATTGAAAGAGCGCCGCGTAAAATCCGGAACAAAATTACAAACGAATATTAACATAATCAAAGAGAAAATATGAAGAAAGTTATCGTTATCGGCGCCAGTTCGGGGATCGGTCTGGCCGTTACAGAAAAACTGATCGAAGCCGGTTACAGTGTCGGCGGCTGTGCCAGAAGCAGCGATAAGCTGCAAATGATGCGCGAAAAACTGGGCCAGCACTTTTATCCGTGTCAACTCGATATCCGCGACGCCGAATCCGTGGATGGGGCTTTATCCGGTTTAATCAATACAATGGGTGGTATGGACATTTGTATCGTCGGGTCCGGCATTTCCAGGAACAACAGGGAAATGGATTGGTCCATCGAACGGGATGTCATAGAAACCAATGTCACGGGATATACCGCGGCGCTAAATTTTGCAGCGCGGTATTTTAAAAAACAGAAGCTTGGTCACATTGTCGGCATTACTTCGCTGGCCAAATATTTTGGAAATATTAATCCGGCCTATTGCGCTTCAAAGGCATTTGAGGCTATCTACCTTGAAGGACTGAGGCTCAAGCTGGAATGCAGCGGGGTTACCGTCACGGAAATTATTCCCGGATTTGTGGATACCCCGATGATCGCCTACCGTTCGCGGAAATTCTGGATTGTATCGGCTGATAAGGCGGCAAGCCAAATTGTCCGGGCCATTGAAAAGAAAAAACGAACGGCTTTTATTTCAGGAAGGTGGGCGATTTTCCGCTATATTTTACCCTGGCTGCCCTATGTGATTAAACGGCCCATGCTGATGGAAAAAAGGTAAGGCAAGTGAAAAGAATGATTTTGTAAATTTATGGTTAAGCCAAAACTAACCAAAAATATTTGTCCCGCCCGGGCGGGATACAGGGGCGGGGGATTTGGGAGTTGGCAAAGTCAGAGATACACGCTCAGATTTCGCAAGAAAGAATCTAATTGAATATTATTTTGCTTGTTTTTACCAAAAACATTAGCGAAATTTTCCGGCGATCCGTTCTACAGCGAACTAACTCTCCAAGCGAGGAAGTAATCCATGATGAATAGAAAAAGGACAACCGGGGGATATGGCTTCGGCACCGCCCCGGTTTTTCTTGCGGCGATCAGCACGATTCTGGGTGCGATTCTGTTTCTGCGATTCGGGTATGCCGTCGGTCACAGCGGACTGATTGGCTCCGTGCTCATTATTCTGATCGGACATTTGATCACGATTCCGACTGCACTGGCCATTGCCGAAATTTCAACAAACTTAAAGGTAGAAGGCGGCGGCGAATATTTTATCATCAGCCGGTCATTCGGTTCGATGGTCGGCGGAACCATCGGTATTTCGCTCTATCTCTCGCAGGCCATCTCAGTTGCATTTTATGTCATCGCCTTTGCCGAGGCTTTCCGGCCGCTGTTCGACTGGATAATCAATGTAACCGGTATTGTCCCGGATGTCAGGATGATCAGCATCCCCGCAGCCCTGGCACTCATTTTCATTATCATAAAAAAAGGCGCCAATATCGGCGTGCTGGCCCTTTGGGTGGTGGTCATTATTCTGGGCATATCGTTGGCCATGTTTTTTCTGGGCGGTTCCCCCGATACAACACCCACGCTCGACCTGATGGCTAAAGTAGACGGGCATGATGACTTTTTCAAGGTATTTGCCATCATCTTTCCGGCATTCACGGGTATGACCGCCGGTGTCGGACTTTCGGGCGATCTCAAAAATCCCCGTAAATCAATTCCGCTGGGCACACTTTCGGCCACTTTTTTTGGCCTGATCGTCTATTTGCTGATTGTGGCCAAACTGGCATATTCGTTGGATCCGGATGCGCTGGTCGCCGATCAGTTTGCCATGAGTAAGATTGCCCTGTGGGGGCCGATCATCCCCATCGGCCTTGCCGCGGCGACGATTTCTTCGGCCATCGGTTCAATCCTGATCGCCCCCCGTACCGCCCAGGCGCTGGCAAATGATGATATCATCCCGTTCAAACCATTCAACAACTTTCTGGCCAGGGGCAAGGGCGAGAACAACGAACCCTTCAATGCCACACTGGTTACCGGCGCCATTGTCATGGTCTTCGTTTCCATGGGCAGTGTTGATTTTGTCGCACAGATTATCAGTATGTTTTTTATGATCACTTACGGGTCACTATGCCTGGTCAGTTTTCTGGAACATTTTGCAGGCAATCCTTCCTACCGGCCGACCTTTCGTTCCAAGTGGTATATATCGCTGCTCGGCGCCGCGGGCAGTTTTATCATGATGTTCCAGATGGCTCCGCTGTATGCATTTTTTGCGGTGATTGCCATTACTATCATTTATCTGACCATTAAATCGGGTCGTGAAGGCGAAGATGACCTTTCATCGATGGTAAGGGGCGCATTGTTTCAGCTCACCCGCAAATTGCAGGTTTTGATTCAGCACAAACATACCGCGCACACACGCAGCGGCTGGCGGCCTTCGTTTGTGGCGATTTCATCGAGCTCGCTCACGCGGCTGGCGCCCTTCGACCTGTTAAGATGGATATCCCACTATTACGGATTTGGCACATTTATCCATTTTATAAAAGGACTGTTAAACGAAGAGACCAACAAAGAGGCTCATGATAAACTAAAACAGCTCATCGTACAGAGTAGGGCCAGTAAATCCGGCATTTATGTTGATACAATTATCTCACCAAGCTTCCGCACCGCCGTGGCCCAAATCGTACAGATTCCGGGAATCTCCGGTATGGATAACAACAGTATGCTGTTTGAATTTCATGAAGATGACCACGATGAGATTAATGATATCATCGACGGCTGCCAGTTTGCCGCACTGGTTGATTACAATATCTGCGTATTGCGCTCTTCGGAAAGACATTTCGGTTACAAGAATAAAATCAATATCTGGCTGACGCCCGGAGATTATCGCAACGCCAACCTGATGATACTGATCGCTTATATCATTATGGGACATTCGGAGTGGCGCAACTGCGAAATAGAAATCTTTGCCGCATTTGAGGAAAAGGAATTAACCAAAGAATTTAACCGACTCAGCGCGCTCATCGACAATGGCCGCATTCCCATATCATCGAAAAATGTCAAAAAAGTGCCCTGGGATGCCAAGGTGCGAACCTATGAATCGCTCGTTGAGGAATACTCTTCGACCGCCGATCTTTTGATTATGGGGTTTTCGGTAAAAAAACTGGCCACAGGGAAAGGCGCGTTTTTCAGAAGATTCGAAAAAATAAAAGAAATACTGTTTGTGCGCGCCGACCAGCAAATTGCCATCAATGAATAAAATGAATAATACGGAATAAATCGCATCATGCAAATATTACATCGTAACGAAAATCAATTGCCATAACAAAACCATTAATCCATCATTACGCTTATTCGCGAGAAGGCTTTAAAAATGAAAGCATTGATCAAGTTCCCTCAGCCAAAAGACATTCCCGAACCATTTCGCTTTGAGCAGCCGCTCCATCAAAAAGCATATCTGATGAACGGCAAGCTGCACAACTGGCACGGCGAGACACAGGATGTCTATTCACCGGTCTATATTCAGAACGGTGCGGAGCCTGTACAAAAATACTTAGGCAGTTATCCTCTGCAGACTAAAAAAGAAGCTGGAAAAGCCCTGGATGCGGCAATCACTGCCTTCAATCATGGCCGCGGTAAATGGCCGACCATGTCGGTAAGTGCGCGTATCGCTCATGTGGAATCATTTTCCTATGAAATGAAGCAAAAACGCGATGAGGTTGTCAAATTACTGATGTGGGAAATCGGGAAAACATATCAGGATGCCTGCAAAGAATTTGACCGTACCATCGATTATATCAAAGATACCATCGATGCCCTGAAAGATCTCGACCGGATATCCTCAAGATTCGTTATTGAAGACGGCATTGCCGCCCAGATACGCCGCGCTCCTTTGGGTGTGGTGTTGTGCATGGGTCCCTATAATTATCCGTTGAATGAAACGTTTACGACTTTAATCCCCGCGCTCATTATGGGTAACACCGTGATATTCAAGCCACCCAAATTAGGGGTTCTGTTGCATTATCCGTTACTCGAAGCTTTTAAAGATTCTTTTCCCGCGGGTGTGGTTAATACCATTTATGGTGACGGGGAAAAAGTAATCGCCCCTTTGATGAAATCCGGTAAGATTGATGTGCTGGCTTTTATTGGTTCTAGCCGTGTGGCGGATATCCTTAAAAAGCAGCACCCCAAACCACACCGCTTGCGCAGCGTTCTCGGACTGGAAGCAAAAAATCCGGCGATTGTGCTGCCGGACTGCGATCTTGATTTGACCGTCCGCGAGTGCGTTCTGGGCAGCCTTTCTTACAACGGCCAGCGCTGTACGGCTTTAAAGATATTATTTGTCCACAAAACAATTATAAATACATTTTTGGATAAATTTTCAGATGCTGTTGAAAACCTTAAAAACGGCATGCCCTGGGAAGGAGGTGTAAATATCACACCGTTGCCCGAACCAGGCAAAACGGCCTATTTGAACGATCTTGTTCAGGATGCCCTCAGAAAGGGCGCAGCCGTCGTCAATCCGGGCGGCGGTGAATTTGTGCATAGTTTTTTTAATCCTGCTGTTTTATATCCGGTAAACGAGCGCATGCGTTGTTATCATGAAGAGCAATTCGGTCCACTGGTCCCGGTCCGCGCTTTTGATGATGTTGAAGAGCCGATTCAATATATCCTGAATTCCAACTACGGTCAGCAGATAAGCATCTTTGGCAAAGAAGCTGATTCAATAGCCGAACTCATCGATCCGCTTGTCAACCAGCTCTGTCGCGTTAATATTAACAGTCAGTGCCAGCGCGGACCGGACAGTTTTCCCTTTACCGGGCGTAAGGATTCTGCCGAGGGAACATTATCGGTTTCAGATGCATTACGTGTATTTACCATTCGAACACTGGTTGCAGCTAAAACCAATGATTTGAACAAAACGATTATGACTGAAATTGTCAGAGAACGAAAGTCAAACTTTCTGTCAACAGATTTTATCTTTTGATACCAGGATAATTGTTGAGAAATGAATCACTCATTGAATACATTACGTATGCAACTTGAAGAAAAACTAAAACAATATTTGCAGAAAATCCGTGATTTTTTTGTCTATTACATAAGCGGCCTTTATCATCGGATTGACGAAGGGCATGTTTTTTTAATGGCCGGCGGACTGGGATTTTCCCTGTTTACCTGTCTGATCCCATTTGTGCTGATTATTTTTTCCGTGCTTGCTACATTTTTGGAACTGCCCAATGTAAGAGCTCAAATCAGTGTTTTTATCGATACCGCCGTACCGTATGCTGAATCGGCCGAGGCCATTAAGACCATTATAACCGATCGTATGGATGAGTTTTCTAAATATAAATCCTTTGCCAGGTATCTTGGTATATTTGGTCTGCTTATTGCCGCAAGCGGATTGTTCAGCAGTATGCGCACCATTTTAAATACGATTTTCGGTGTTACGGAGGGTAAGAATATTCTGATCGGCAAATTGCGGGATTTCGGTATGGTATTACTGGTTATTCTGTTTTTTATGCTTTCAATATCGCTGCTGCCCCTGTTAGAAGTTTTTAAAGATTCAATAGGCGAGATCGGCTTATTTGATACCATTGCTTTGAATGCTTTACAAAAATATCTGTTATCTGCAGCGCCCCTGCTGGTTATGTATCTGATCTTTTATTTAATATATAACTTCGTTACTTATGATAAATTGCATCGCAAAGTGATAATGATCAGCGCCCTCTGGGCGACTATCCTGTGGGAAGCAGCCAAACAGATATTCGGTTTTTATCTTACCAATTTTGCTACTTTAACAAGGATATACGGCACCTATATTTTCGTTATTGTCTTTGTATTCTGGATATATTATTCTTCATTGATATTTATCGTAAGTGCACACATCGGACAGCTTTACCGTGAAAGGAAGCATTTAATCAAGAATGCACGGCATTCAAATAAAACAAAAAATAAAGATTAAAAAAAAGAGAGGCGATGATGTCGAAGAAAAATAAAAAAAATCCCAATCCTTTTCTGGGGAAACTGTCCCCGGCAACAAATGAATTACTTAAAAATGACCGGGAATCGTTGCAGGAAAATATTGTTAATCATCTGGAATTTTCTCAGGCAAAAGACAAGTATTCCGCCAATAAAGCCGATCTGTATAAGAGTCTGGTTTATACGATTCGCGACCGTCTGTTTGAACGCTGGATCGCAACCCAGCAAGCCTATTTTCGCGCGGATGCCAAACGGGTCTACTACATTTCCATGGAATATATGATGGGGCGCACGCTTTGCAATGCACTGTTAAATCTGGGTATCAGTGATGAGATGTATCAGGCCCTTTGGGAACTTGGTATTAATATGGAGGAGTTACAGGAGGTCGAATATGACGCCGGACTGGGTAACGGCGGATTGGGTCGGCTGGCAGCCTGCTATCTCGATTCGATGGCCACCCTGGCACTGCCCGCTTATGGCTATGGTATCCGTTATGAATACGGCATATTTACCCAGAATATAAGCAACGGCTGGCAGGTCGAATCTCCGGATGACTGGTTGCGTTACGGCAATCCCTGGGAGATTGAGCGTTCCGAGTATATTTATATCATAAAATTCAACGGCGAGGTAAGAGAAGAACAGGATAAAGAGGGCGAAAAAAAATACCAGTGGATTAATACCGACAATATTGTTGCGGTAGCCTTTGACACACCCGTTCCCGGATATAAAAATAATACGGTAAATAATTTCCGGCTCTGGACGGCTAAATCTTCGCGTGATTTTAATCTTGAATTTTTTAATTCCGGTGATTATGAAAAAGCGGTTGAGGATAAAATTTCCTCGGAAGTTATATCCAAGGTACTCTACCCGCGCGACGATTTTATCGAAGGCCGGGAATTACGCTTAAAGCAGGAATATTTTCTGGTTTCGGCAACGCTTCAGGATATTATCCGGCGGTTCAAAAAACAGCACGATAATAATTTCGACATATTTCCTGATAAGGTGGCCATTCAACTGAATGACACCCATCCGACGCTGGCCATTCCGGAACTGATGCGCCTGCTGATTGATGAGGAAGATATGGACTGGGAAAAAGCCTGGGATATTTGCGTCCGCACCTTTGCCTACACCAATCATACGGTATTACCGGAAGCGCTTGAAACCTGGCGGGTCTATCTGTTAGAACGCCTTTTGCCCCGTCACATGCAAATTATCTATGAAATTAACTACCGCTTTCTGAACAATATCACCAGGCGTTATTCCGGAGATGTCGCCCGTATACGGCGCATGTCCATTATAAAAGAAAGCCAGGAAAAACGCGTACGCATGGCCAATCTGGCAATCGTTGGCAGCCATTCCGTAAACGGCGTAGCCGAATTGCATACCGAAATTATAAAGAGTGATTTATTTCATGATTTTTACGATTATTTTCCCGAACGGTTTAATAATAAAACCAACGGTATTACCCAGCGCCGCTGGCTGAAGCTGGCAAATCCGGAATTGTCAAAACTGGTTTCTAACAGCATCGGTGATGACTGGATAACCGACCTGAACCAGATGAAGAAAATCGAGACATTCCTCGATGACACACAGTTTTTGGAAGAATGGCGGAAAATCAAAAAAATCAATAAGGAAAAACTGGCCGATTATATTAAGTCGAAATTAAACATATCCGTCAATCCCGACTCGATTTTTGATTGTCAGATTAAACGGATACATGAATACAAGCGGCAGCTGCTCAATGCACTGCATGCGGTTACACATTACAATCGCATCAGGTCCGGACAGGCAGCAAATGATGAGCCGCGCACGATTATTTTTTCCGGAAAAGCCGCTCCGGCCTATCACACAGCCAAAGTCATTATTAAACTGATCAATTGCATCGCGGATACAATCAACAACGATCCGGATATCGGAGATCGCTTAAAAATCGTTTTTATTCCCAATTACTCGGTAAGTCTGGCCGAACTGATTATCCCGGCGGCCGATTTATCCGAGCAGATTTCCACGGCCGGGATGGAAGCTTCCGGTACAGGTAACATGAAATTTGCCCTCAATGGCGCTTTAACCATCGGTACGCTTGACGGAGCTAATGTGGAAATTAAAGAAGCCGTTGGCGATGATAATATTTTCATTTTCGGTCTGACCGCGGAAGAAGTACGCGCCAAACGCAGCGGCGGCTATACTCCGCGCAGTTATTATGAAAATAATACCGAACTCAAAACAACGCTCGGGCAGATAGCAGGCGGCTCTTTTTGTAAAGAGGATCCCAATCTTTTCAAACAGTTAACCGATATGCTGCTCGATACGGATTATTTTATGGTGCTTGCCGATTATAAATCTTATATTCAGACACAGGAAAAAATCAATGCGCTGTATAAAAATCCGGACGCATGGACCAGGAAAGCAATAATCAACGCCGCCAACATGGGTAACTTTTCCAGTGACCGCAGTATTGCCCAGTATGCCAGTGAAATCTGGAACGTGGATGCACTGCCGATTAAATTCGGTGCGCAAGATTAGCGCGGATCAATTCCTGAATAGAATTTTTAAAAAACG
This sequence comes from uncultured Calditrichaceae bacterium, assembly GCA_964467525.1. Classification (GTDB taxonomy): domain Bacteria; phylum Calditrichota; class Calditrichia; order Calditrichales; family Calditrichaceae; genus CAYXRA01. Next base: position 7,392 of record CAYXRA010000032.1, on the reverse strand, counting down.
TTTTTTTCAGGGCATCTGAGCCTGTTGCAGATTTGGTCAGGCATCCGTATTGAGTAGCGCACGGCAGTGCAACGCGATTTTCAGACATGCAGTGATGCAATCAGATGTACTGTATCATTAGTATAACTTTTAAAAGGGGTAATCATGAAACTTAAAAACTATATCATTGCAGCTATCGTGCTGGTTTTTTTCATTTTTATTATTCAAAATGCCAGCTCTGTTACGGTTACCTTCCTGTTTTTTCAGGTAACCATGCCCAGGGCGCTTTTGCTTTTTATAACTTTGATCGTTGGCCTTGTAGTAGGTATATTCTTACCATTTAATGTTAAAAGGAAAAGTAAATAGGCAGACTGCCCGCTTCTCAATACGGCATCAACAGTCTGTTTTGTGATTTGATAACTCATCGAATTGAAAATGAAAATAATTAAGGTGTTCTATGTCGGAGCATGTACTCATTAATCTTGGCAGCATAATTATTCTCGGTATCGGCGCCCAGTGGCTGGCCTGGCGGTTACAACTTCCTTCAATTCTCTTTCTGCTTGTTTTCGGATTTATTGCCGGACCGGTAACCGATTTTTTGCACCCTGATAAGTTGATGGGCGAAATGCTGATGCCGTTTGTTTCGCTGGCGGTGGCGGTTATTCTTTTTGAAGGCGGCATGACCCTGGCGCTTAAAGAGCTGCGCGATATCGGCAAGGTCATATTTAGCCTTATTTCTGTTGGCGTGCTTGTTACCTGGATAATCGGGACAGTTGCGGCGTACTATTTACTGAATCTCAATTTTAAGATAGCCATTCTGTTGGGCGCCATTCTGGTGGTTACCGGCCCGACGGTTATCGGACCTTTGCTGCGTCACATTCGCCCTGCACGGAAGGTAGCGGATATATTGAAGTGGGAAGGTATCGTCATTGATCCCATCGGCGCATTGCTTGCCTTGCTGGTATTCGAAGCCATCCTGGCCGGTGAGTTCCAGCAGGCCGGCATCCAGGTATTTCTCAGTCTTGTAAAAACCATTTTCTTCGGTGGCCTGGCCGGTTATGCGCTTGCCCGCCTGCTCCTTTTTCTACTGAAAAGATACTGGATCCCCGATTTTCTGCATGAATCGGTCACCCTTTCCATGGTAATTGCCGCCTATCTTTTATCAAACTATTTCCAGCCCGAATCCGGATTATTGGCAACGACTCTGATGGGACTGGTAATGGCGAATCAGAGACATGTAACGGTAAAACATATTCTGGAATTCAAAGAAAACCTGCGCGTGCTGATCATTTCATTTTTATTTATCGTGCTCGCCGCCCGTCTCGATCTGAGCGTATTTAATAATATCTCGATGAACAGCCTGCTGCTTTTGGCGGTATTGATTTTTATCGGACGACCGGCTGCGGTCTGGTTATCCTCAATAGGTATGGGCTTAAGCTGGCGCGAAAAAACGTTTCTTTCATGGATGGCGCCGCGCGGTATTGTGGCTGCCGCAGTCGCTTCCATTTTTGCCCTGCGGCTTACCGAACTGCAGTTCGAACAAACTGAGCTACTACTGCCGCTTACCTTTATTATTATTGTCGGCACGGTGGCCATCTACGGCTTAACATCCACACCGCTGGCCCGCTGGCTGAACATTGCCCAGAGTAATGCCCAGGGCGTATTGTTTATCGGCGCCCATGCCTGGGCGCTGGAAATTGCCAGGGCTGTGCAGTCCCACGGTTTTAAGGTAACCATGATAGACACCAATCAGAACAACATTAATAAGGCTAGAAAGTCAAGTATCCCCGTGTGCCACGGCAGCGTGCTTTCCGAACAGGTTATGGATGAAATTCATCTCGATGGTATAGGCAGACTGGTGGCCTTAACCTCAAATGATGAAGCCAATTCGCTGGCCATTCTGCATTACAATGATGTGTTCGATCGCGGAGAGCTTTATCAGTTGCCGCCTACCCGAAAAGAACAGGGAAAAGAAGAATTGTTTTCTCCGAAACATTTGCGTGGACGATTTTTATTCGGCGAAGGCGCCGATTTCAATTATTTAACCGGACGATTTCGTGACCGGGCAAAGGTTGTGTCGGAAAAAATAACCGCTGATTTTAATTTCGAAGCATTTAAAAAGAAATATGGCGATACGGCGCTGCCCCTGTTCCTGATCAGCTCCGAAAATGAACTAAAAGTGATCAGCTCCGACCAAAAAATCGAACCGAAAGATGGGCAAACCATTATCGCCCTTGTCGATGACAATTCGAAAAAACAGCAATAAAAAATAATCATAACGGAATT
>CAYXRA010000032.1:0-5027 GCA_964467525.1 uncultured Calditrichaceae bacterium | reverse complement strand
TGGCGGACGGACATCCTGAAGTGCTGATCAATCCGCCGGCGGATGTACTTTTCAGAGAATTCGGAGATTCTTCCTGGAATATGGAATTGCGGGTGTGGATTGAAGATCCGCAGAGACATCACATGCTACGCTCGGATCTGAACTGCGCCATCGTGCGTAAATTTCGTGAAAACAATATCGAAATTCCATTTCCGCAGCGTGATCTGCATTTGCGCAGCGCAGCACCTTTACCGTTGAGTAAAACAAACTAAAACTTTTTATGAGGCATCATGACAGATAATAAAAAAGATACGTTATCGCCAGTCTGGGGCTTATTGAATTTAAAAGATGAAACAACAGTTTTCAGTGAAATCGGCAATCTGCGTCTTTGGATATGCCGGAGCAAATCCGAAATTAAAATCGCACACAGCTATTTTGATCCGTTAAGTGAAACTGAGGATGACGGCAATGCTCTGCCGGAACCGCAAAGATGGCAGCGCTGGGCTTTTAAGCAATCCGGTCCGGATGTTGAAATTTTGCCTGTATTTCCGGACCGGCCTGTGGTGATTCAAGCCGAAAATCCGTTCCGGATTGCCGAAGATGCCGCGGTACGTTTTTTCGTTCGTGTGCCTCTGTGGATTAAAATTAAACATACAGGCAAAACAGAAACGACCCTGATCGAATTGCCCGCTGTAAATTTATCCAACACCTGGTTCGGCGATTTTCAGTCGGGACAACTGTGTTACTGGATATCTTCCGGTGCGCGACGCGAGCTCGAAGCCGATCCTGAAAGACCTTATCTGGCTCTTTGTCCGCTTCGGCTGATCGATAATTCGCCTGAAGATCTGATTGTTGAAAAAATTTGTCTGTATGTGGCAAATCTGTCCCTTTATTATGATGGCAGCCAGTTGTGGTCGGATGAGATGCAGGTCACCTACCGGGGAAAATCGGAGGTAAGCCAGATTGATGTGACCGGTAAGGCGCCGCCGGAGGCCAAAAATGCAAAAATGATCACTTCCCCGCGCATAAAGATAAAGAGCGCTTTTTCCGCAAAGACACTGGCTACTTTCAGAGAACTGCCGGGCATCGGGCTTTTTACACGATAAGGAGATATAATATGGAGAGTTTTACAGTTTTTGGATTCGATTTAGGGCAATTCTTCACTGCACAAAAAGTTTCAAGCGCTATTCGCTTTATTATTTTGATCGGAATCGGATTGCCGTCGGTTCTTCTGCTTGCCCGCTGGACCGGCAGCTATGCAAAGAAAAAGTTCAGCGCCCAGCAGGCGATGATATTCAAAAAACTGGTCATATATTCCGGTTTCACAATCATTGCCATTTCAATTCTCAACGAATTTGGTTTTAAATTAGCCCATTTGCTGGGTGCGGCCGGTATCGTTGGTATTGCCGTCGGATTTGCCTCCCAAACCAGCGTATCGAATATCATCAGCGGTTTGTTTCTGATCGGTGAGAAACCGTTTGAGGTCAATGATATCATTACGGTTGGCAGTACCACCGGCATCGTCCTTTCCATAGATGTACTATCCGTGAAACTTCGCACATTTGATAATAAATTCATCCGCATCCCCAATGAAACATTAATTAAAAGCGAACTGACCAATATATCACGATTTCCGATCCGACGTGTCGATATAAACCTCGGCGTGGCTTACAAAGAAGATATCAGCCGCGTGCGCGAAGTATTGCTCGATGTTGCCAAAAAGAATCCCCTCTGTCTTAACGAACCGGCTCCGATCCTGATTTTTTCCGGATTTGGCAATTCTTCAATCGATCTGTTCTTTGGTGTATGGGCTGTTAAAAGCGATTGGCTTAATTTAAAAAATACGATAATGGAAGAAATTAAATCCCGCTTTGATGCGGAAGGCATTGAAATTCCATTTCCGCATGTGTCGCTGTACAGTGGGTCGGCCACCCAGCCCATACCGGTCAGTCTGGTAGATAAAACCGAAAATAAAGGTTAATTAATGATGCTGCTATCCGTTGTGCTGCTCATCGCCGGATTTACGTTTCTGATCAAAGGCGCCGATCTTTTTGTTGAAGGCGCATCATCGCTGGCCAAACGATTTGCAATATCAGAGATAGTCATCGGTCTGACCATTGTCGCTTTTGGCACCTCGGCGCCGGAACTGGTAATAAATGTATTTGCTGCGCTGTCCGATCAGAGTGCCATTAGCTTCGGTAATGTTATCGGCAGTAATATATCAAATATTTTACTGATATTAGGGGTATCCGGACTAATTCACCCACTAAAAACACAACGGAATACGGTTTGGCGTGAAATTCCCTTTGCGCTTTTGTCGGCAATAGCGCTGATTATCATCGTAAATGATAACTTTTTTGCAAGCAATGCTGACATTCTGAATCGTGGTGACAGTCTCATTCTGCTGCTTTTCTTTATCATATTTCTGGTTTATACCTTTGCCATTTCAAAAGTGGAGATGCAGCACACGCCTGAAGTTAAGGAACGATCCCTGCTGAAAGTTTCCCTGTTTATCGGTGTTGGTCTTGCCGGACTCATCGCCGGGGGCAGCCTGGTCGTGAATAATGCGGCAAAAATTGCCCGTATTCTGGGAATGAGTGACAAACTTATCGGACTGACGATTATCGCGATTGGCACATCATTACCCGAGCTGTTTACCTCGGCTGTGGCCGCAACAAAGAGAAAAACCGATATTGCCGTGGGCAATATTATCGGTTCTAATATATTCAATATTTTATTCATTTTGCCCGTCACCGGTCTCGTACGGCCCCTGGGTTATGATTCAGCGCTGAATATTGATATGTATATTCTGCTCATCGCTTCCTTTTTATTATTCATTACTATGTTTACCGGAAAACGCAGATCTCTTGATCGCTGGGAAGCTATTTTATTTTTAATGCTGTACATCGGCTATACCGTTTTTTTGATTTTAAGGGGTTAACAATGCGTATTGCCAAATTAACTGCCCGGGATTTTTAGTCATATCGGGACAGAAAAAAAGGGGATGTTAAAAACCAAGGATTGCTCATATTCAGGTGATATGCGGCCCGGAATTGATTCCAATACCTTAACAGCAAATTATTAATCGTAATCCGGGATATTTTTACCCAGAATGATGTCACGCTTCCCGGTCAGCAATCCATCCTTTTCCTTCAGTTGTACAACCCCGGAGCCGCCGCGCGCATTTGAAAGTTGCCGGTCTTTTTTGCTCAAAAGCGGATCGCCGGCAAAATAAAAACTTTCGATCCAATAATATTTCCCATTAGGCTCCAGTACCGTTACATGTACGTGTGACGCCTGACTGCGTGTGGGATAGGTTCCCGGCTTCAATGTGAAGAATGTATACTTTCCATCACTGCCCGTTTTGATCCAGCCCCGGATATATCCGTGCCGCCGCGCCCAGCGGGATTCATCACCCCGTTTTGGATAGATGCCTTTTTGATTGGTATGATAAACGTAAAGCACCACATCTTTGGCGGGTGTTTTGCCGTCAGATTCGTAAACCGTACCTGTGAGTTTCATTTGAGGCCCCGGTTGATCAAAATCAATAAGCGTATCAACCGCCGTCAATTTTCTGTTACCAAATTCAAAAACCGCTTCGCATCCTTCACAGAAACCACCGACCAGTTGCCGCGGTTGATACTTCTGGCAATGTGCAAAACTCAATAATAAAAATATTGTTGAAAGTATTGTAAAAAATTTCACTTCTGTATTGCCCCCTGTTTACTTACAGTAACAGTAAAACTAAAAGCGGGTTGATGCTATTCCGGTCGAACGTTGACCTGAGTCACGGAAATAAGAAGTTTAAAATGACAATTGATTAATATGTGGTAAATGATACTAAATTAATATCCAGAGTATTAATGCGCTAGCCAGCGGCACGTTTAAATTATCCAGCCCTTTTGGAGAAACGCCTTCAATGATGGTCGCGGTGAGCGCGGTAATCAGTGACAGCCAGATCACCCGGTCTGCCGCTAGTAGCGCACTGTTCGGACTGAGCGACGATTGAGGTAAATAAATAAGTGTTATCAAAACGACGATAAAACTGGTAACGAACATAACAATGGACCCGAGCCAACTGCGCCGGTGGCCCAAAATGACATAGTGCCTTTTAGCGAAAAACTGACCGCCAATTCCGGCCAGCGCATCGCCCCAGGTCATTGCCATAATCGGGGCAATGGCCAGATGTACCCGATCCGCTTGCCCTCCGGTACGCCAAAACAGGATAAACAGCAGGGTGATGGAAATAGCAAAATAAACCGTACCCGGCGTTTCATTGCCCTGATCCATCATCTCAAAAATCTTAAATTTATAAAAAATAAAATTTAAAACGATAAACGTTGCAAAGGGAATAATGCCCATGTACCAGTTCTCAAAAAGCCAGAGAACACCCCAAACCCACATCCCGGCGCCGATATGGATGATTTTACGTGTTAATGCCTTAGGCCAGTTCAGTTGCCTGCCAACCGCTTCGACTACAAGTAACAGCCCGAAGGCATAAGCATAGGATACGATTAAAGCAATCCAGTCGTTCATTGACATTCACTGCATTATTTAATTGTAACAAAATATCCGGAGCGTCAGGCCGCGGATTATAAAAGTAAATTAAAACGAGATATCGCCAAATTCTTTTAATTTGCCGAGTACCAGATTCTTAATTTCTTCAAGCCTTTCTTCGCTGCGCGCTTCGAAGCGCAGCACCAGCACCGGCTGGGTATTTGAAGCCCGGACCAGCCCCCACCCATCGCCGAACTGAATGCGAACGCCGTCAACATCGATCACTTCATAGTTATCGGCAAAGAATTGTTTAGCCTTTTCGGCGATCTTGAATTTTTCTTCATCGCTGGACACCTCGGCGCGAATTTCCGGCGTTGAAAAATATTCGGGCACGTCATCCAGCAATTCGGATACTTTTTTATCGGTTCGTGATATCAATTCCACCAGGCGCGCCGAAGCATAAATGGCATCGTCAAAGCCGAAATAGCGGTCGGCAAAAAACAAATGTCCGCTCATTTCACCGGCCAGCGGCGCCTTCATTGCCTTCATTT
>CAYXRA010000031.1:7644-34810 GCA_964467525.1 uncultured Calditrichaceae bacterium | reverse complement strand
ATGATTCTCCCGCAAAACAGCAGCAATTTAAACAGAATCATTTTTTCATACAAATAAAAAAAGCCGCTTGAGGGCGGCTTTTTTCTGAAAATTGAATTGAAAACTCTAACTGCTGAAGACAAAGTTCTGTTTAACCGTCACATTGCCTTTATCTCCGGCAATACGTGGAAAACGCCAACGCCTGATTCTGCGTAAAATACATTGTTCAATATTTCGGTTGCGAATGGTAGATTTGATAATCGTCGGTTCAACAACTCTGCCGTTTGGAGTGATGGTAAACTTAATGCGTACGCTACCCGTAAGACTCGGATCGAGGCGTGCTTCTTTGCGGTAACAGTCAATAACGGCATCTTTATGCTGATTCATGACGCGACTGATATCATCGGCACTGCGTCCGCCTGAGGCTGCTGCATCACCGGAAATATCTTCCGGGGCGGCTATTGCGAAATTACCTTGTGTTTGTAAAGATACGGCTTCGCCCGGGGCAACACTGCCTGTTAACAGATCATCGACGCCGGCCCGCCCCTTAACAGAGCCTGTTCCCGTGCGTGCACCTAATCGGGATGTTCTTTCCGAAGAAGAGACACTGGCCATACCGCTAACATTATTCAGAACAGCATCCAGATCTCCCATTCCACCATCGCCACCGTCACCAACGTCATAAACGGCATCACCTACGCCAACGCCATCTGCGGCTGAAAGTTCTTCAAAAACGCCGATGCCGCCGGCCTGTGTTGCCGCTGCGGTACGCTGCCCTTCACGCGCGGCTGATTCACCGCGGCGTCTCGCTCCGCTTTCTACCTTTGTTTCTCCCCTGGCCTCAGCCGGTTTGCCTCTGTCGCGCTGTTCACGTACATCAGGTTTTGGCTCTGGTTCAGCGTCTTCTTCCGCGCCAGCCGTAGTACCGGCGCCTGCAACATCCTCGACCACAGAGGGCGGTGCTTCATATATTTGTGTTACATATCGCTCCAAAATGCCTCTCTGAATAGACTCTTCCGAGTATTCCATATTCGCCATGAATATGACGACACCATAAACAATCGCAAGAGCGGAAAGCAAAATAATATAGAATCTGCGGTCAAGCTCATCCCAAATATTTCTTTCGAATTCTCTTGGAAAAGCAACGATGCGAAAACCACCTGAGCCGGCAGGTCTTGGAGCATTTTGCGCTTGTGCCATATTAATTACTCTTTGTTTTTTTGTTTTACTTTTTGACCGACTTCCTGGTCTATTCTCTGATTGTGAGTAATCTCATTTTATAGAATTCAGACTTACTGCAGGTTAACATGACTTTGTATAACAATTCATAAGGCGTCGTGTTGTCTCCCTGCACAATAATTTCATGTTTAAATTTTTTACCGACGGTTCTTTCCAGCTCTTTTTCTTTTTCAGCGTACTCGGTCAGTTTGTCACTTAATGGCCAAATCTGACTATCATCTTTATGTATGTCTCTCACATTTGCCACGATAATATCGTTTACCATTACAACATCTTTGGCGACCGCAACAGTCAATTCTTTTACCGGTTTTTCCGTTTGCGCGGAAGTCGGTAATCTCAACTGTTCCGAAGGCGTAACCAGGGCGCCTTCCGTTGAAAATGATTTTAAGAGAAACAGTAATATGATAGTCATCATATCCATCATGGAATTCATGTTCAGGGTGCCGGATTCCTCATCTATGTGTTTTTTTGCTCTTGAAGGTATGAATGCCATTTTTATAGCTCCCTGTAAATGATTATCTTACTTTACCGAAGTTAACTTCCGGAAACAAAGTCTGTATATTGCCTCCCTCGTCTTCATAAGTTTGGCTGTTATCTATCACACTGATAATCGTCTGATATTCTATATCCGCGGAAGCGGTTAGTTTAACCCGGTTTATATCCGCATAAGCCTCGTCTTTGATTTTTTCTTTTATCTCGATCAGCTTATCCTTGAGGCCGGCAAAATTATAGGTTCCGTCTTCATTTTTGGGAACCGTAGGGCCACTTTCCTGTTCCTCGCCGGCAACAATCGCCAGGGCATTACCAACCGTAAAACCATTATGGGCAATGGCAATAAATAAACCGAATCGCTTTTCTTTTTCTCCTTGCTCATCCGCTTTATTTTGTCCCTGACCACTTTGCGAAACGGTCCTCGGAGGAGGTACATTAATTTCAATGACGCTCAGCTTAATCCATTGTGCACCGGCAAGCAACAGAGGAATCAGAACGACCATCAGGTTCATAACCGGACGGATGTCCAATTCCATGTCAAGTTCTTCGCTTTTACTGCGCAATGAAGGTTTATAAGCCATCTTATCTTCCTTTTATCAATTTTATTACCAGTTTAACCGACTGGCACTTCAAACCATTTCTTAAAGAAACGGGTTGCTTATACCATCAAATCCATTCGAACTACATAGAAACCGACTGTTTAGCGATTACCTGTAATTAAGTTAATTAGTTTAACCAAATGCTCGTCCAGTTCATCGATAATCTTACTGGTCCGGTTCGATATATAGGTATAAACGATCAGCGTGGGAACCGCTACGAACAATCCGAAGATTGTTGTATTCATAGCTGTTGCGATACCCTCGGCCAGCATCCGGCTCTTATCCGCCTCGGAAATCGCTTCACTACCGACCGCGCTAAAGGCAATGATCAGACCATATATCGTTCCCATTAAACCGGTTAATGTTGCAACATTGGCAAGCATCGAAAGATAATTTGTCCGTTCTTTGAGTTTAGGGATTACTTCGAGCGTGCCTTCATCTACGGCATTCTGAATAGCACGGAAATCGAGCTGCTCACTTTCGTTGGCCCGCTTCAGACCACGCAGTACTACAAAAGGCAGGGCTTTTTGTTTGCCTTTTTCACAGAGTTCTATGGCTCGTTCCATGTTGCCGCCGGCAACCAGTTTGCGTATTTCGGTCATAAACTTGTCTGCATTGACATTTGAGCGAACTATAATATAATATATACGTTCAACGGCAATGGCAATGGCTAAAGCGGCAAACAGGGAGATGACATACATAAACAATGCACCAGAAGATCCCCAACCAAATGATTCTCCAAACCTAGACAAAAATTCCATGAATTATTCCTCCATCTAATGTAATTATTGCCTATCTAAGCTTATTTGTGATTTGTTCTATATCTATTCTACGTTGATTAACAGTTGGTTTTTTCTCAAACAGATAAACCTCACCGGCACCAACAATTTCCTTGACAAACGATTTTTCCAGGTGCACATCGTCAAATTCCGGTTTGATGCGGGAGCTAATCAGAGTAACCTGCGGCGCCTCCGCCTTGATCTGAAATACGACGTCACCAAAATCGATTTCCTTGCCTTCATCGGTTTGCACAACCTCCTCAGGCTGTGTTACCGTAACGGTATCTTCGCCGGCAGTCTGTCCGGTCAAAAAGCTGAATTGCAGTAATACCGCAATTACTATGATACTGATTTTATTAAACATCTGCATATTATGCAACTCTTTATTGGTTTTGATTTGATATTCGATTTTTATTCAAGATGTTAACTTTCCTGAGAATTAGAGGATCGACAACAACTTTTTTTACTTTAGCTCTTTCTTCCGCGCTGGCCGTAATATCCGCTGGCAAAAGATCGATGTACCCGTAAAATCTCAATCCGCCGCCGGTCAGATTTTTATCTTCAACATCGACGGCAATGACATTTTCACCCTGGCTTACAAATTCCTGGAAATAATCGAAATCAACCGAATCAATATTATGGAAACCATTCAACGTATCGCTATCGTTAATCATATATTCGCCGTTGATGTAGAGATGAAAATCATCATCCGCGGTAATATAAAACTTGCCTGCTACCGGCGTACCGTCAAACTGTACCGTTTTTCTGAAATAAATGATGCTGTCGATCGAAGTTGTTTCCGTGTCTGCAATCAGGTTCGTGGTGTCGGTGAATGCGGTTTCCAGGGTGTCCGTACGGGCAAAGGCCAAAGTATCTGCCGTCGTATCCTGAGGCAGGGTTGCAGGCAAATTGGCAGGCATCACCCAAATGGAATTTGGGTTCACATCAAGATCACCAAAAGGACCCTGATCCCCGGGGATTATGTAAGCAAAATTCCAGTCACTGTCGTCGAATTCGCTGAGCACCCATTGTTCCGGATAGTAAGTTGTGCTGTAGCGCCAGCTATCGTCACTGACAATGATTAGTCTGTCCTTAGGAATCTCCTGTGTGTATTTTGCGGGATCGAGTTTTATTAACTCCACAATCAACTTCTGTGTCCACAGATTTTCAATATCATATTCTGTTCTGATGGCAAATGCCTGTTCCAGAATCTGCTTTGAATAGGAAGTAAAATTATAAAAGTAATCTTCGTTGTAAGCACTGGCATCATCATAATTGTAGTTATTCGTAGATTCGAACTTAGCGCCGAAGCGTTCGCTTCTGGCCCGTGCGGAATCAGCCAGCGTGGTCATCTGTTGGGCAATTTCCACGCCGGCACGGATAGCCCGATACTCCGTATTTCGCAGCAAGTCGTTTACAATATTATGGGTCTTCGCCAGATTCAGAGAATTGGTATAAGCATTAAGGGCCTGCACCGTCCAGATACGGGCATAGTCAATCATTTGTTTGGCCAGATTGTCCAGATCTTCGTAGGCCTGGTCCTGTTCATTGGTTGCTCCGAATTCCTGACTGAGTAACGGCTCAATTGCGCGCGTAGCTTCGCGGTACTTGTCAAGGCTTCTGTAAACCATTTTTTCGAGTTCTTCGCCAAGAATATTAGCCGTAAGCAGGATTTGCCGTTTTGATTCTTCAACATATTTATTTGACAGACCGAGCGGTTTTGCCTCATTAAGATTCCGGATATGGGCCTGAATCGTTTTCGCGATAGCCGGGGCGACAAGTTCGGCCAGAACTTTCTTATCATATTCTGCCCGTACGATTGGGTCATCCGCGGGATTTTCCACGTTAAGGGCATATGTGACATTTTCCGTGGTTAGTGCGGCTTCGATGTAGAGCAGCTCTGATATTTTATTCTTGGCCATCTCGTAGTACTTCAGGGCGACTTCCCGTGTGGTGTCTCTCTCTGCGGCCCGTTCTTCGACATCCGTACCTGCTGCCATAGTTGTATCCGCTGTCGCCAGAGGTTCGGATTCCTCTGTGCCGAACATATCGACTTCCAGTTTTTCCGCAAGAACCGGTAGTTTTTCCACAGTCTGTTTATATTGCTCAACGGCCCGGTCATATAAGTTGGCGGCCTGTTCATTAATTTGTTTCTTAACGACGAAGCGCCTGGTTTCATTTAGATTGGGATCTAACTCCTGATTGACAAAAATATACGCGTATTCCTCATAACTAAGGGCAATACCATAGGTAGCTTCGAAACTACGGATGGAACGGAAACTAATTACCTTTGTGTAGGCTAAATTCAGTTCACGCAACAGGTCATTCATTCTGGCAATCTGAACTTCAATATTCGCTTCCGGCTGTTTTAGTTTGATGGAAGTGTATTCATCGTGAATTATTTCAGCCAGTGTGTAAACCGCTTCGCCGGCGATCTTTTCGTTGGGATCCTGTCCCTGCTGCCTAAGTGCTTCACTCTGGCGGATTGCTTTATTCAATTCGGCTTTGGCGGCGCTGATCTGACCATTATTTAAATAATATTTTCCTCTCTCATAGAAAGCTTCCACCGTACGGGGATCCTTAGGATAACGGTCGGCAAATTCGGCGTAAATACGGTTTGCCTCGGCTAAATTATCCAGATTAAGATATAGCTGGGCATTTTTGAAGAAAAGATCGACCGCGTATGAAAGATCGGGATATGACTGAATATATTTATTGTTTACCCGGATTGCATTACTCCAGTCTTCGCCCTTTTCATAGTAGAAACTGGCATTATAAAGTGACGATTCGGCATCTTCGGTATCCGGATAATTCTGGTAAATCCTTTCGTAAGCATTTCCGGCATTGGCATACTGTTCCAGTTCCACATAGGCGTTAGCCAGTTTTTTAAGGGCATCGAGTGCAAAGTTGGAATTTGGATATTCAGTGGCTAAAAGGTCGAATAGCTCAATAGCTCTTACCCAGTCCTTTGCCAGTTCAAAATTGCGTCCGCTGTTATATAACGCTGCCTCCACCAGGCGCTGATCGTTGGGCGCTTCCTCGTAAACCCTGAAATACTCGTTGGCGGCACTAAAATAATCGCCCTGTTCTTCCATGTATTCGGCATTCTTAAAAATGGCCATGCCCAATCGTTTTTCCGCAAACTGACGCTGTTCTTCTGAGATGGACTGCTCTGACATGATGCGCTTGGCGATAATTTCACTGTCTTTAAATTTACCGAGTGCGAAATAGGAATCCATAATCGAGCGCATGGCCAGACTTTTCTGCTCCGCTTCGGGAAAGCGTTTGACCAGTGTCTGAAAATAGACTTTTGCTTCGGCAAATTTTTTATGATTGTAATAGATACCACCGGCCTGAGCCAGGAAATTCGGTGTATATTTTCCGGCCGGGAACAGGCGGATGTAATTATCGTAGGCCGTAACCAACATCGATTCTTCCGGGGTAAGCGCATCGGGACTCAACTGTGCGGCATCCGCCAGATTGAATTCTTTGGTTGACTCGAGCAATGCGCCGAACTTGATCCGCACAATGGTATCCGCAACAACAACGGCGTTAATTGCAGCTTCATGCTGGTATTTTTCTTCTAGATAATCATTGCTTACGCGTACGTATTCGTCGAATGCGGTTTCAAAATCATTCAATTTGGTATGCAGCATCAGGGCATAGGACCAGTTTACCTTATAAGCATTCGAATCTGCCGGAAAATAATCGAGATACTTTTTACAACTGTTTGCGAATACCTGGTATTCTTCGCGACTGGGTTGTCCGGCGGCTTCCGTATCCTGGGCCTGTTGTAAATCGAGAAAAAGATTGGTCCGGAATGCCTCTTCACTCAGTTTATAGGCTTTGTCAAGATATTGGAACTTATTCGGTAACTGTGCGTCTTCCAGATTTTCATACCAGACGCTTTTAGGGCCATAGTTTTCATAGAGCGTAATTCTGGCCTGGTAGGCTTCCTGGTCCTTTTTTTCCGCATAAAGTGCGGTTACAATATTTTGCTGGACCTGAGGCGCTTCGGGATATTCGGGATACATATCCAGCAGCGTCCGGAAGGCATAAATCGCTTCTGATTGTTCATCGATGCGCTGATACGTATTCCCTATAGCCATCATGATCTCCGGACCGTATTCCCGGTCGCCAATTCGTTTAAGCGTACGGCGGGCCTTATCCACTCCATTCTGAGTATAGGCCTTGTCGGTAAAGCTGATACCTATATATTCAATGGCCTCCTGTTTAACATCGAAATTGGATATCTTCTTTTGCGGATCCAGTTTTTGTGCTTTGTTTATATCATCGGCCACGGTAATAAAGTATACGATCGCATCATCGTAATATTCAGGATCCCGGGCGGCCAGTTTGTAATAGCTCCAGCCCAGTTTATAAAGCGCTTCATCATAACGCTTTGAACCCGGATATTTTAAAACATTTTTGTAAAGCTGTATTGCCCGTTTTAACTCAACGACATTCTGATCTTCATCTTTGCCTTCTCTGGGATTGAAGTAATATTCGGCCAGATGCATATAAGATTCGGCTGCAAAATGGCTTTCGGGATATTTGTCGATTACTTCCTGGAAAATGCGTCTGCTTTTTGCGCCCTGACCCATTTTTTCCAGAAGGAATGCTTTGCTGTAAAGCGCATCATCCGCGTGCTCACTGCCAGGATATTCATTGAGTATACGATCATAAACAGCGATGGCCTTAGAATAGTCAATCTGAGGAAACTGTGGTGGCTGTGGCGGACCGTCAAATTTACTGGAGTCCTGCTCATATTCGGTTAACAGTCGTTCATATTCATCATATTTTTCATCAACGGTTTCTTCGTATTCCGCTATCGCTTTCTGGTTTTCCAGTTCCGCTTCTTCTATATAATATTCGGCGAGCCGGATGTACACCTTGTCTTTCTCTGCAATCTTGTCGCCTTTTTCGGAAAGAAAACTTTCACTCCATTCCATGCTTCTAATTCTGGTTTTTTCTTCATCCGAGCGAATTTCTTTCACTTTCGAATTAAAATACTTACGTATTTCCATCAGGTTGTCGATACTCATCTGTTTATATGCCGAATCCCCCTGAGCGCTGCCTGTCTGATCCTGGGTGAAGGCAGGCACAGCAAAGGTGAATGTCATAAAGACAACTGATAATGCAAGCAGATGTTTATGCATGGTTTTAACATTTTTATCTTTCATATTCAATTATCCAAATTAGAGTATACATAATTTTCAAACTTTCGAAAATTGATGCACTTATTCCTCATCCGGTTCATCCTGTATTTTAGGCGGACTTGTTGTATTCGGCTGTTCCAGTTCCGTATCATGCGTATCAAAGTAAGTTTCTTCGAATTGTCTTCTTAGCTCTTCCCGTTCTCTGCGCCGTTCCTGTTCTCTTACCCGTCTGGTCATGAGCGTAATTTCATCGTCAATTTGTGCGATTTTGTGCTCGACACTCGCCTTGCGTCTTTGTAAAAAATTATCGATTTCCCGGATCTGTTTCTGCATATATTCCAGGCGTTCTTTCTTTTGATTTTTAATGGCAAAATTCACATTTGCCATGCCAAAGGCACCGTAATCGGCCCAGCGATTAAGGTTAATATCCGAAGATTTAATTTCAAAACTGAACGCTTGTGTTTCAAGTTGATCAAGTTGGTTTTTAAGATCAACAAAACGATCCCGGCTGAGTTCCAAATCAACGAGCTTTCTGTATGAACGGGTTGCTTTGGCCTGTGTTATTTGTGCATCCAGTTCGGCGATATTTTGATATACTAATTTTTGCTGATTGTTAAGCTCTTCTCTCATGCGCATGATTTTTGCATTTTCATGTTCAAGCACACTTTGCTTTCTTGCCAGGGGATGCTCGTCGAAATAATTGATACCCAGCCCCGATCGCTCCCTAATCGGAATTGCATTTACCGCCCGATATATTTTTAATTGCATTTTTTCTATGCGGTCGACCAGCCGGTTGCTGCCTTTATCAATGGCCAGCTTTTTCAGGCGATCCAGTTCTTCGAGCTGGCCTTTCAGTCTATTCACTTCGTTAGATTTGGCCACACCGGTAGCGCTTAAGTCCATATATTTTAACTCTGCGATCGGTTGCCTGAGTTTATTCTTCACTTTATTTGCCCGGGTGAAAGCGGCCAAATTCTGCTCTTCGAGTGATTTGTCTTCCAGTCTTTCGGTAGTTGAATAGACATCCTGTAACGCATCCAATTCCTGGTTCAGTTGATCGGATAGTAATTTTGTCTCTTTAGCGCCGAATGTATATTCAAAATTTTCCAGCGCTTTGTTCGGCTTTGCTTCCAGTTGATGGATATAGCCCAGCAAACTGCGTGCTTCGAGAATATAATCCGATCCGTAAAAAACCTCGAGTAACAGCTCAAGATATTTCTTGGCATAACTGAAATCACGCTCCTGATGCAGCGGCTTTTCTAGTTCGAGTTTATAGTGTGACCAGCCGTAACCGATAAGGACGCGGTCATATTTTTCAAATGAACCGGGAATTTTATCGAAAAAGCTGATGGCCCCTAAATAATCGCCGTTTTCATATGCAAGGTAACCCATTTTCAGCAGGAGCACGGAACGAAAATCCGGATTTAATCCCTCGATCGCCAGCAGATCCTGAAAGATCTTTGCTGATTCCGCCAGATTGCCGGTACCGGCATAAGCCTCGGCTAAGGCAAAACTGGCCTGGCGGCTGTATTGGGAATTTGGAGAAATTTCGTTTGCATAACTGATTACTTCGTCAAAACGACCTGCCTTTAAGGCGGACACCGTTGCTAAAAGCAAAACTTCATCCATCTGCGGTGTGCTCGATGAAACAATTGCCTGCATGCTGCGCAAATGATCCAGCACTTTGTCATAACGGTCGAAATGATAGGCAATATGCATCAGACGCCGGTATGCTCCGGGCACAAATGTTGAGGTCGGATATTTGCGCACCAGCGTTGAAAAATCATGCTGCGCTAAATTATATCTTCCTAAAATGTAATTCGACTCTGCTTTATAGAAATGGCAATCATCCAGTTTGCCAATGAAGGCGTAACGATTAATAATTTCGCTGAAAGATTTTTCCGCCAGATCGTAATAACCGAAATTGAACATTTCCGAAGCATGCAGCAATTCGCGCCGGAACATTCTGCTCTTATCCGCTTCCGAGCCGGTTTTGAGCATCCTGTTCTTGATAATCTGAATGTCTGCCCATTTGACATTGAACTTTACACGCTCATTCTGCTTCCACGCTTCGTACACATCATAGATTGTGGCATTGGGATAAGCCGTTTCCGTGTCGGGGCTATCCGGAAAAAGTTCTTCACCAAAGGCGTCGGCAAAATCGGTTTTTGTGTTATCCAAACCTTCTGAAATCTGGGGATTGTCCACAACACGGGCATTGGGATCAATTTTAATAAGCTCCTCAGCGATGTATAATAACTGGATGGCATCCTCAATTACGCGCTGGCGGTCATAATCAATTGAGCCGTCGTCAATGGTCTGCTTTATCTTCTTTTCAATTTCTTCGATGAAGGTATTCAACCTCGGTGACGCGGATGAGGACAGACGACTGCGCAACTCCCTAACCTCGCTGAGGCGATCCTCAAGCCGCAGAAAATAAGATTTACGAATTCCCGAAATACCGGTAATTCTGGTTTTTATTTCGGCATTGATCATCCGCATTTGCTGAATGAGAAAACGTTCGCGGTCGATGCCGTTTTTGCCGAAATTGGCCAGCAGCTTTTTGACATGTGCCTTGAGAGCGCTCCGGTATTTTTGTTCGTATAGTTCGTTATCCTGGGCCGTGAGCGTATTAAAAGAGATCAGGCACAGCAGGAAAAAGACACTTAGCAGAAAAAAGGCTCTTTTCTTCATGGTGACAACCTTTATTGAACCTTTAAATATTATTTCACTAAATTTAATATTATTTCAAATGTAGTCAAGAATTATGAAGAAACCAATCACTTTTTAAATTAGTTTCGAATGGTATCCGGATTATTTGAGACGGGCTGTTTTCATCCGGTTAATAGCCCGTGCCAATGCATACCGCGCCCTGTCAATATCAACATCTTTATCGTCGGAGGCAATTCTTTTCTCTGCCCTTTCTTTTGCGGCTTTTGCGCGTTCCACATCGATTTTATTGGCGTCTTCCGCTGATTCTACGATAACTTTTATCTGATTATCCCTCACTTCGAAATAGCCGCCGCTGGTCGACACGAGTTTTTCCTTGCCGCCATCTTCCTCGATGCGTATCCTTCCGATATTGATTAATGATATCATCGGCGCATGATTGCGAAGCACCTGAAATTGTCCCAAATGACCAGGTACCGCACAACTCCTGACTTTATTTTCATAAATTATGCCAAATGGCGTAACAACTTTCAATGTTAGATCGTCTGCCATTCAAAATTCCTTTTTTATGCTCGACTAATCTTATATAAACTTGAACAAAAATCAATCCGAAAAAATTCGATAATCGGTTCAATCAGTACGACTACCGATACAAAAATAAAATTTATGCCGAGTGCTTACTACAGTACTGAATTTTGTACAACCTGGATTCCGTTCTCCGGAAAAGACATTCCGGTAGCTCATTACCGGAAAATCAGCGTTGCGATGCCGAATTAAATGAAACTTTGTGCACTGCTCCATAAGTATTACAATGCCTCATTACTTGCGCATTTCCATGCTTTTTTTCTATTCTTTCGAATCGAGTTGTTTGGCGTTTTCCAGGACATCTTCGATCGGACCGGCCATATAGAAAGATTGTTCGGGAACGTGATCCAGTTCGCCATCGATAATCATCCGAAAGCCGCGTATGGTTTCCTCAAGCGTTACATATTTTCCGTCTCTGCCGGTAAACTGCTCGGCGACAAAGAACGGCTGGGACAAGAATCGCTGAATTTTCCGGGCTCTGTTCACCGTAAGCCTGTCTTCCTCGCTCAATTCATCCATACCAAGAATGGCAATAATATCCTGCAGGTCTTTATATTTTTGTAAGATCTCCTGGACAGTTTTAGCAACATTGTAATGCTCTTCGCCGACAATGCGCGGATCCAAAATACGTGAAGTTGAATCCAGCGGATCCACTGCCGGGTAAATGCCCTGCTCAACAATTTCCCGTGATAATACCGTTGTTGCGTCGAGATGGGCAAATGTTGTTGCCGGCGCCGGATCGGTGAGGTCATCCGCAGGCACATAAATTGCCTGAACCGAAGTAATCGATCCTTTTTTAGTGGATGTAATCCGTTCCTGTAATTCCCCCATTTCCGTGGCCAGGGTCGGTTGGTATCCCACGGCGGAAGGCATGCGGCCCAGCAATGCCGATACTTCGGATCCTGCCTGCGTAAAACGGAAAATATTATCGATAAAAAGCAATACGTCCTTGCCTTCTTCATCGCGAAAATATTCAGCCGTAGTTAAACCGGTTAAACCAACACGCTGCCGTGCGCCCGGCGGTTCATTCATCTGGCCGAAGATCAGCGCCGTTTTTTCCAGTACACCGGATTCTTTCATTTCCAGCCAAAGATCGTTCCCCTCGCGGGTGCGTTCGCCCACGCCGGAAAAAATAGAATATCCGCCGTGCTCCGTGGCAATATTACGGATCAGTTCCTGAATCAGCACGGTTTTACCCACGCCGGCGCCGCCGAACAGGCCTGTTTTACCGCCCTTGGTGTAGGGTTCCAGTAAATCGATAACCTTGATGCCCGTTTCCAGGATTTCATCCGTGGTGCTCAGCTCCGTAAACGGCGGATCGGGACGGTGAATGGGATAGCGTTTCTTTGCTTTAATTTCTCCGAGCTCATCAATCGGCTCGCCGATGACATTGATCAGGCGGCCTAAGGTTTCCGGGCCAACCGGTACGGTGATCGGTTCACCGGTATCGATAGCTTCCATTCCGCGCACCAGTCCGTCCGTGGAATCCATTGCCACCGAACGCACCATATTTTCACCGAGATGCTGCTGTGCTTCAGAAATCAAAATTGAGCCGTCGTCACGCTTTATCTTAATTGCATTAAATATGGCGGGAAGTTTCCCTTCCTCGAATTCGATATCCAAAACGGGACCGATAATTTGTCTGATTTTTCCTTTGTTCATAGATGCTTTCCTCAATTAACTTTCTTTTAGCGCTTCGGCGCCGCCCACAATTTCCGATATTTCCGTCGTAATGGCTGCCTGTCGTGAACGATTGTAAAAAATGGTTAACTTTTCTATTAATTCGCTGGCATTGTCCGTGGCATTTTCCATGGCTGTCATCCTTGCCCCCTGCTCCGCGGCAAAGCTTTCCAAAAGGACACGCCAAATCTGTATATTCAAATCTCTGGGGATCACTTCGTTCAGAATACCCCGCTTGTCCGGTTCATAAATAAAATCGACTTCGGAACGGCTGTCCTCCATTTCAGGATCCGGAACAAACGGCAAAAATTGTTCTACGATCACTTTTTGCTGAATCGCCGACTTAAACTCATTATATATTATCTCGATGCGGTCGAATTGTTTGCTCGTATAAAATGAGACCAGATCGCGCGATATTTCCAGGGCGTCCTCAAATATCAGACTATTAAAAAAACTGTGCTTATATTTTTCGATGGTTTCCCGCCTGCGGAAAAATTCATATCCCTTTTTCCCGATTGGATAAAGGGCCGCTTCAGTATTTTCATACTGACGAAGGCGGGCGCCGGTTTGGCGGATGATATTTCCGTTGAACGATCCGCAAAGCCCGCGGTCCGAAGTAACAACCACGCATAAAACCTTTTCCACGGGACGTTTTTCCATAAGGGGAATGCCGGCAATGTCCTGCGATACAGAAGTCAGATGAGCCAGCAAATCGCGCAGTTCGTAAGCATAAGGGCGTAAATTCAAAATGTTATCCTGTGCCCGGCGCAGCCTTGCGGCAGCGACCATTTTCATCGCCTTGGTGATTTGCTGTGTATTGCGAATACTGGATATGCGGTTCTTAATTGCCCGTAGGGTGGCCATTAATCTTCCTCGACTTTAAAATTCTCGATAAAAGTTTTAATAACTTTGACAAGTTTTTCTTTTAGCTCATCACTAAGCACCTGTTTTTCGGCGATTTCCTTCAGAATATCGCTGTGCTTCATTTTCAGGAATTCGATAAATTCTTCCTCGAAACGCCGTAAAACGCCGACGGGCAACGGATCGAGGTAACCGTTCGTTCCGGCGAAGATAATCACAATCTGTTCTTCGAAAGGAATCGGTTTGTACTGACCCTGTTTTAAAATTTCTACCAGACGTTCACCGCGTTTAAGCTGTTTCTGGGTGGCCGGATCAAGATCGGAACCGAACTTGGCAAATGCCTCCATTTCCCGGTACTGGGCCAGATCCAGTCGCAGACGTCCGGCGACCTGTTTCATGGCCTTAATCTGGGCGCTGCCGCCGACTCGGGAAACGGAAATACCGACGTTGATCGCGGGACGCACGCCCGAGTAGAACAGGTTCGATTCCAGAAAAATCTGTCCGTCCGTAATCGAAATAACATTGGTTGGAATGTAGGCGGAAACATCGCCGGCCTGGGTTTCGATAATCGGCAGCGCGGTTAAAGAGCCACCGCCCAGGTCGTCATTAAGTTTTGCCGCCCGTTCCAGTAACCGTGAATGCAGGTAAAAAACATCACCGGGATAGGCTTCACGTCCGGGAGGCCGGCGAAGCAGCAGGGAAACCTGCCGGTATGCCCAGGCATGTTTGGTAAGGTCATCATAAATCACCAGGGCATGCATGCCGTTATCGCGGAAGTATTCGCCGATCGCCGCGCCGGCATAGGGCGCCAGAAACTGCAGCGGCGCCGGATCGCTGGCAGTGGCGGATACGACAATGGAATGCTCCATTGCGCCGAAATCCTCAAGGGTTTTGACGACTTTGGCAACCGTGGAAGCTTTCTGCCCGACGGCGACATAAATACAAATTACATCCTTGCCTTTTTGATTGATAATGGTATCTATGGCAATGGCCGTTTTACCCGTCTGCCGGTCGCCGATAATGAGTTCGCGCTGGCCGCGGCCGATGGGAATCATGGAATCGATTGCCTTTATACCGCTTGCCAGGGGCTCTTTTACCGGCTGCCGGGTAATAACGCCGGTTGCCTTGCGTTCGACAACAGAAAAATGTTCCGCTTCAATTTCACCGCCCCCGTCAATCGGTTGTCCCAGAGGATTAATCACACGACCCACCAGGGCCTTACCGGTTGGAACCTGTACAACTTTTTTCGTACGCTTGACAATATCCCCTTCCTTAATCAGGGTGTCTTCGCCGAACAGGATAACGCCGACATTATCTTCCTCAAGGTTGAACACCATGCCCATCACTTCATGGGGAAACTCGACCAGCTCGCCGGCCATTACTTTTTCCAGACCATGAACACGGGCAATACCGTCTCCGACCTGAAGTACGGTTCCTACCTCGTAAACATCTGTTTCTTTTTGAAATTCTTTAAGTTGTTTTTTAAGAATTGCAGAGACTTCATCGGGTCTTACCGCATCACTCATTAACCTTACCTCATAATTTTAATCACCGGGCTATCAGTTTTTCCCGTAACTTGTTCAATTGATAGCGAATGCTGCTATCGATTATCAAATCTTCCACTTTAACCACGAAACCACCGATGACACCGGCGTCCGTACGTTGCTTCAGGATCACTTCTTTGCCAATTGCTTGCTGCACGTGCTTTTTGATTTTATCCAGCTGTTCATCGTTCAGATCGGCTGCGCTCACCACATCACCCTCTACCTTGTTTTCATATTCGAGCATCAGTCGGTGGAATTGCTGCACAACCGCCGGTAAAACCGCCGAACGTTTTTTCTTTGCCAAGAGCAGCAGAAAATGATAACTAAGCACGGATATCTTTTTATCCAGAAGCCGTTTCATGGTATCCGACTTATTGCGCTCGGAAATAAGCGGATTTTCAAGAAAGCTTCTGAAATCTCCCCTCTCCTCGATTAAGCCGGCGATTACTTTAAAATCATCCCGGACAGCGCTGAGTTTATCTTCTTCTTTTGCCAGTTCAAAAAGCGCTTTGGCATAGCGTTTTGCAACTCGGTTCAACGTAATTTTCCCACTTTAATTTTTGATCGATTTTGGCATTGATTTAAGATATTGATCGACCACTTCCTTCTGTTTTTCCTTATCCAGGGTTTGCAAAAGGATTTTTTCGGCGGCGCCAACGGCTAAATCGGCGACCTCGGCCTTCAGGCTGTCTAAAGCAGTTTGCTTCTGACGTTCGATTTCCGATTTGGCTTTTTCAATCAGTCTGTCCGATTCTTCGCGGGCCTTGTCGATCATTTCCTGACGCGATTTTTCAGCTAACTGTTGATTTTCTTTTATGATTTTTTGCGCTTCCGATTCCGCTCCGGCAATCATCTCTTTATGCTTTTCCAGGAGGGCTTCAGCCTCCGAGCGCTGTTTTTCAGCCTCATCGAGATCACTGCGCATGGATTCTTCACGATTTTGAATCGTAGACAGTATCGGTTTCAGTGCGACTTTATAGAGGATGATCAGAACAACAAAGAAAGTTATCCATGTCCAGATCATCATTCCCGGATCAAGTTCAAGCATTTTATTTCCTTAGTTTGCAATTTACGAGATACTTGCTAAAAGGAAGCAGACAACCGCGCCAAACAAAGCAACACCTTCGATCATAGCAGCGGCAATAATCATCGTAATACGAATTGCACCGCCGGCCTCAGGTTGTCTGGCCGTACCATCCATAGCTGCGGCGGCGATTTTACCAATACCAAATCCGGCTCCAAAGGTTACCAATCCGGCGCCAAGACCTGCTGCAAGATATGCTAATGCTAATGACCATTCTCCCATTGTAGGACCTCCTAAGTTATTTTCAAATTAAATTTTAATGGACTTTCTTTCTAAAGATTTATTTTTACATGATTAATGATCCGGATTCACACTCATTCCAATGAACAGGGCTGAGAGTATCGTGAAAATATAGGCCTGAATAAAGGCCACCAGTATTTCCAGAAAATAGACGAATATGCCAAATCCCACAGAAACCGGTGAAACAAAATAGGTTTTAAAAATCATAATCAGACCTAAAAAGGCAAACAGAACCACATGTCCTGCCGTCATGTTAGCAAAAAGACGAATTGTTAACGCCACATGTTTGGCAATCAATCCCATTATTTCAATCACGAACATCAGCGGCCATAGGTAAATCGGCACACCGTGCGGAACAAGACTTTTATAATATCCGAAGAATCCGTTTTCCCTGATGCCGAAATATTGTGTTGATCCGAAGGTAATCAGGGCCAGACCGGCAGTGACGTTGATATTGCCGGTTGAAGTGGTAAACAGGGGAATCAATCCCATTAAATTACTGATCAGAATAAAAAAGAAGAAAGTAACCAGCAAGGGCGTAAACCGGCGTCCCTCTTTTTCCCCCATATTGGCGATGGCAATCTCATCACGAATAAATACCACTATCATTTCCAGAAAATTACCCAACCCGCGCGGAACAATGCGGCCTTTTTTATAGGACAGCCGGAACATTAGGATAACGATCAGGGCGGCAAACCAAAGCATCACCACATGGTTGGTAATCGATAAATCAATTTCAAAACCTAAAAAATGAATCGGATGAAAATGGGGAAGGTGAATGTGTAATTCCGGCAAAGGATGCCATTCGGGACTGTTCTGTAAATGATGCTGAATCCAGGTTCCGATACCTTCACCTTTGGCGGCGGTTGTATCAGCGGCCGATGCTGCTTGCTCCGGAAATGCCATTTAGATTTTCATTCCTTGCTTAAAGTTATTGTTTACAACAATCAGTTCCCAAATTTGATATAAAAAATATAATATAAATAATGATGTCAGAAAAGCCAAATGATCGGCCCGACTGAACTTAATCACTAAAAAAATGACAGTTAATAACATAAACATGCGCGCCGCAATCCCCGTGAGGAAAGCTTTGCCAAATGCCCTGGCGTCTTTCTTAACAACCCATAAAATTATTACAAAGGCAGCAACGATATTGAAAGTGGCAATTATTCCCGAAAAAATAATTCCCTGAATTTGCCCGGCCTGTAAAGATGCAATCCGGTCAATTCCCCAGGCGGCGAAGATATAAACGATGAGTATAATCAGTATACCGGACAGAAACTTTTTCATCATTATTTATTATCCAGATTATGAATTACTTTAATCATATTGTAAAAACCGAGAATTAAACCGATGAAAACGCCGATGATCAGATATAAGGGCCCGGAATCTGTTTTTTTATCGATGTAACCTCCGGCGACAGCAAAGAGAATGATCGCGCCGATCAGGGTGTACCCAATATTCAAATATGGCGCCGCATTCCTGAAATCCCGGCTTATCTCGCTTTTGGATTCTTTATTTTTTGTCATCATCTTTCGGGGACAGCGCCGGTTTGGGCGGAACGGGTTTTGATTCATCAACCCCCATATCCGAAGTTCCCTGGAAAACAGCCCCTTCTTCAACAATTAATTTGGCGGCTTTCAGTTCGCCTACCATACTCGAGGTTGACTCGAGCACCAATTTCTGTTTAACAATCAGCTTACCCTTTACCTTGCCAAATATGTTCGCATTGGTGGCTTCAATCTCGCCGTCAACCTCACCGGTTTCACCGATTGTCAGGGTATTTTTACATACCAGACCGCCCTTAAATGAACCGGATATACTCAGATTACTTTCGGTATACAAATCACCTTCAATCTTTGTACCCTTGGATATTATATTGGTAACACCTGTTGTAACATCGCTGTTTGTGCTTTTAAATGCCACTTTATTCCTTTCAGCTTTTATTTATGCTTCCTTCAGTTAAATATACTTCCGGATTAACCGGAACCCCGTCCCGCCAGATTTCGAAATGGAGATGCGCGCCCGTTGTAATTTTGCCCGTATTACCGAGCAGTGCGATAACCTGGCCTTTGCGGACGCGCTCCAGTTCAATCACCAGATTCCGTTCATTATGTTTATAAAGGGAAATAAATCCGTAACCGTGTTTTAAGATCAGTACGCTGCCGCCATCTACCGTCCATCCCGAAAAAACAACCACGCCGTCTGCCGTTGCTTTT
This sequence comes from uncultured Calditrichaceae bacterium, assembly GCA_964467525.1. Taxonomy (GTDB): domain Bacteria; phylum Calditrichota; class Calditrichia; order Calditrichales; family Calditrichaceae; genus CAYXRA01. The sequence continues at coordinate 15,680 of CAYXRA010000031.1, read as the reverse complement.
ACCGGTGTCCCGGTGGGTGCGGCAATATCGATACCGAGATGGGGTTCATTGAAAAGAGAACTGGGATCGAATCCGCGGGTCATAAAGCCCTCAACCGGCGCGAGCGAGGGAATTGAACGGAAAATGGTATATTGCCGGGCAAAATTCAGATTTTCAAAATTGATCGATTCCAGATCGGTGGTATCCTGCTGATCGGCATTTTCGATTTTTACGTAACCGCTTAAGGAACCGCGCAGTTGTGTTTCAAAACGCTTGATTTTGTTCAGTTCTTCACGCAGTTTATCAACCTGTTTCAGGCTTTTCACAAGTTTGGAATTTTCTTCCCGGAGCCGATTATTACTCAGCGCAAGTGAGGTTATGCGCCAGTAGACTACGCCGCCGCTGATACCGAGCAAGACAATTAGAATCAATAACCCGATTAATCCCCGCATTAGTATCGTGCGGATTTTATAATTCTTCGGCTCATGCTGATCGTCACGGAGCACCATGAACTGGATATATTTCGGTTTACGTTTTTTCTTAGGCATCTGACATTATTTTTTATTTTTAGAATGAGTGTATTTAATTTTAATGTACTTAAACTCTTATATTAAAAAGTTATCCGCTATTTAAATAACCGCAAAACTACTAATTAATTTTCTCGAAAATCTCCAAAAGCCGATTCAAGTCTTCCGGTGAATAAAATTCAATTTCGATACTGCCGCCCTCTTTGCGCTGCCGGACATTCACTTTAGTACCGAGCAGTTCGCGCATATCATCCTCAACCTTCTGAATGAAAACCGAACGCCGTGGCTTTCTGACGGAATCATTTTTCGGCTGATCAGCCAAATCCTTTATTATTTTTTCAAGACGGCGTACGGACAGATTATTTTTTATAACTTTTTTCCAGACACTTTTTTGCACCTGGGCATCCTCGATGGCCAGTAAAGTGCGCGCGTGCCCCATGGTGATTTCATCTCTTTTTACGCTTTCCTGAATTTCTTTCGGCAGTTTGAGCAGCCGGATCATATTGGTGATGGTCGAACGCTCTTTTCCGATTTTCTGGGCCACATCATCCTGGGTTAAGCTACATTCATCAATCAGCCGTTTAAATGCCGTGGCCTGTTCGATGGAATTAAGCTTTTCACGCTGGACGTTCTCTATTAAAGCCAGTTCCAGCATGTCTTCCTTGGTTTCTACCTCTATAATGTAAGCCGGGATTCTATCGTGTCCCAGTTCGGCAACAGCGCGCAGGCGCCGCTCGCCGCTGATCAGTTCGTAATTCTTATCAACTTTACGAACGGTGATCGGCTGAATTACGCCCTTCTCTTTAATGGATGCTTTTAATTCTTCCAGGGCATTACGATCAAATTCCAGTCTCGGCTGATACGGATTTGCTTTAATACGCCCGACTTCAATATCCGTTAAGCGGCCATCTACGTCAGAAGTGGTTGCCTGTTCCCCGCTTTCCGGAATGAGCGCGCTAAGTCCGCGGCCAAGTCTTTTACTTTTTGTCACCTAAAATTTCCTCGGCAAGACTAATATAATTCTGGCTGCCAATACATACGGCATCGTACATTATGATCGGTTTTCCGAAACTGGGCGCCTCGCCAAGCCGGACATTGCGACTGATTACCGTATTGTAAACTTTGTCTTTGAAATAATCGCGCACTTCTTTGGCAACCTGATTGCACAAATTCAGACGGTTATCATACATGGTCAATAAAACACCCTCGATATCCAGCTTATTATTCAGATTTTTCTTAACCAGCCTGATCGTATTCAGCAACTGCGATAAGCCTTCCAGAGCATAGTATTCACACTGTATGGGAATGATTACCGAATCGGCGGCGCTCAGCGCGTTTAGCGTTAACAAACCCAGCGAAGGCGGACAATCGATGAAAATATAATCGTACTGATCTTTCAGGCCGGCGATTTTTTCGGCCAGCCGGTGTTCGCGATTGGGCTGATCTACCAGTTCCACTTCCGCGCCCACCAGGCGGATATTTGAAGGCAGCAGTCCAAGATAAGGCACCATCGTCTTCGATACGACGCCATCGATATCAGCATCACTCATTAGTACTTCGTAAATGGAAGTATCCTGATCAGATAATTTTACGCCCAGACCGCTGGTTGCATTGGCCTGGGGATCAATATCCACCAATAAAACCTGGCGCTCGGCAACGGCTATACAACTTGATAAATTAATGGCAGTCGTGGTTTTTCCTACCCCGCCCTTCTGATTGGTAATAGCAATAATTTTTCCCATGTGCACCTGTTTTATTTTTTTGGGTTCGTCAGTTTTTGCAAAAAAAATCTAATTTTTTAATTTAAACCGCTGATCAAATTAAAGCAAGATAAATTAGATCACCTGAGCGGCATTTACTGCACTGTCCTGATATTACAGCATCAGGCGCTTATCGTTTCCGGTACTTATTTTTTCCAGAAAAACTATTCGCCGAATGATTCGGTCCATTGATACATTTCCCTGGCCTGTTTCAGCTTATCACGCCCCTTGTCCGTTAATTGACCGCCGAAGTCCCGGCCCAATGCCTTAAGGCAATGACTGCGGCAATGCTTCGGGTTATTCATTTTTTTGTAGATTTCCGCCAACCGAACCTGACAAGTTAGCCAGTGCATTGGATTGGATGTATTATCACGCCCGATGAGAGCGAGTAGTTTTTTGTAAGAACGCACGGCTTCCGGGTAATCATGCATTTTGTAATAGGTGTGCGCATTGGCCCACCACATAAACTGACTTTCCGGATAAGCTTCTACCACGGCCCGGGCGTATCCGAGCGCTTCTTCAAATTTGTCGTAATCGAGTAAAATATAGATCAGCTGGTGCATGCCCATATATTTGCCATGGGCACCGTCCTGTATGGCTTTTTTAAGATATTTGATACCCTCGTCCCGCTGATCGGGAATGAAGGGTATCCACAGCAGGTATTTCAGTTTTGTGCTACTCCAGTACTTGTATGCGCCGATGCCCAGGTAAGCGTCGAAGAGGGTGCTGTCGTATTCCACGGCGCGGTTCAGGTCGCCGATAGCCTGCAATCCGTGATCGAAGGCGCTGTACCAGCTGCCCTTCCTGCCTAAGTGATAAGCCTTGTAACCGGCCGCATTGCCGCGATAAAAACAGAGTCGGGCCAGGCGCGTACTATCCCCCGGCGCTGCCGTCTCAAACTGGCGGTTTGCTTTTTCAATCACGGTGTCCAGCACTTGTAAAAATTGTTCATCATCGATCTGAAACTCGAAATGCGTTAATTCCGAATTAAGTATCGATGCATAGTAAAAGTAGACTTTTACCGAGCTATCGCCGTTGGTTAGCCGGTGATCAATAATTTCTTTGGCTTCATCGAACTTGTTATTGATGGTTAAATCAATGGTGGAGTCAACCCAGTCTTTTTCAGCAGCCGGTAACCGGAACAGGAAGCAGAAGAGAATTAGTATCATACGTGTCATTGTAAATCCGTTATTTTTTCCGTACAACAGCAAACTTTCCTTTCATTTCCAGATCGCCGGCTTTGGCGAAATAAATATAAACGCCGCTGGCCAGGGGATGGTTAAAGCGGTCGCGCATGTTCCATTCTATATCAGCTAAATCGTTTATTTGGTTTTTTAATTCTATCAGATAACGTCCGTTTATTGTCAAAATTATTATTTTTCCATAAGGTGGAACATCTTCAAAAATAATTTTATCGCTACTGGTTCTGACTACAATAGGTTTTTTATCCGGAGCCACCTTCCTTTCTATTATATTATATTCAATATCCATTAATACAGAATCTGTTGTATTCGTCATTAATGCAATAAGCGGTTCATTATCTCCTGAAAAGAAAAATTGGCTTTGATTGAGCATGGAAGGTGGATTTCTTAATAGAGTACCTGTTATATGATTATATCTTGCATTTTTTATTTCTCCAGTGATAATTGCTTCATAAACCCTCGGCTGTTTAGTGTCAATTTTTACATGGCGCATCCGGTAACGATTGAGAGGTTTAGTCAGTTCAACGCGCCCATTTAGCAGCTCAATTTGAGGATAATCCGCAGCATCAAGGAAAAATTTTCCCGGCAGAGCGCGATCCCCGGTGAAATACAGCCAGGTAGCATAAGTATTATGAACGTCTGCAAATGTAGTGCCATTTAAATTCAGGATTGAATCAATCGCTGCCAACGATTTATTTGTCTTAACACCTTCCCAAATCCAGGGCACAATACCTGCACCAAGCTGTCTTGATAGCATTTTCAGGAAAATCCCATTGGCATAGGGATGGAAACTCCAGTCCGCATCAAAAGGCAGATCGACGAGCTCGCTGAAAAATCTATCCAGGTACTGCACGTAATCGTTGACTTCATCATAAACATAATCTTCCATGAAAGTGGAAGTCATCTCCATAAAATACAAATCATCATTGAATCGGAAGTTGTATCCAAGCTGGATGGCATGATTGAATTCGTGGGCGGCGGTCACTTTCAGGGCATCCAGTCCGCGGGTGTAAAATCCCTCGGCATAGTTGTTATGCAGCTCGATGTAGCTTGTATAATTAAGTCCGGGCAATGCGGATATATCATCCCACGAGAAGGTCGTTAAACCGTAATAACTCATACTTGTAAAATAGATGTGATACAAAGATACAGGCTGTCCGTTCTGATCCGGCGGCGCCTGAAATCCCAGCGAATCGATCTCGATCTGCCATACATAATCCAGGATGACTGCCGCCGAATCGATATAATCGGGGATGCCGTTTTCCGAAACGTCTTCTGCCGGTACGGCGTGGCGCCCGCTGCGGTCGAAGTGCAGCATAAAATGTCCCGAAGGACTAAGCACGCTATCCTCTCTTGGCGGTTCCGATACCAGCCAGGCATCACGGGCCAGGGTCTGTGTTTGCGGACTCAACTGATCCCAGTACTCGAACAGGGCCATCTGGTAGCGAAAACCGCTTTTTTCTTTGTCCTGCAGTGTGTCGCCCGCCAGCCGCGATTCCACATAGGCAGCCATTTGCTGCCGGACATCGGCCCTGGCGTTCAGCGGCAGCAGCCAGATCATGAGTGCAATGGATAGAAAAATTCTCATTTTTATCTCTGTTTTTAAAATTAGCAAAATTCCGGTCACCGTCATTTTTTTTTGAATACCAACAGCAGCGGCACGCCCTGAAAACCGTAGCGGCTGCGCAGCTTATTTTCCAGAAAGCGCTGGTAACTTTCCACGATCAGTCTGGGAAAGTTGCTGTAAAACACGAACACCGGCGCCTCGGTTTTTACCTGCGAAACGTAATTAATTTTGATCTCTTTTCCTTTGATCGCCGGCGGATTATTTTTGGCAATCAACGGCAGAAAGTATTGATTGAGTTCCGCCGTCGGAATGCGTTTCTTTCGCTCATTATAAACTTCGGTCGCCAGATCAAGCACTCTGAACAGGCGCTGCTTATTAAGCACCGAGGCGTATATCTGCGGAATGTAGCGCAACACCCCCAGTTTTTCGGTGTACGCTTTCCTGTAGGCATCGATGGTTTTATGATCCTTTTCGATCAGATCCCATTTGTTCAAAACCAGCACGACACCCTTGCGCTGCTGCGCCGCTTCATCCAGCATTGCCACATCCTGACGGCTGAGCCCTTCGGCCACGTCTACCATATAAAGAATCACATCGGCACGCCGGATGCTGCGCAATGTGCGCAGATTACTGTAAAAAAGGACATTTTCTCTGATGCGTTTTTTCTTCTTTAATCCTGCGGTATCAATCAACAGGTATTTATTTTTTTGATATTTCAGATAAGAATCAACCGGATCTCTGGTTGTGCCGGGAATTTCAGTTACAATGGAACGGGTGTTTTGCAGGAGCGTATTGACCAGCGACGATTTACCGACATTTTCGCGGCCGATGATGGCCAGTTTAATCATATCTTCACTGATTTCGACGATCTCGTATTTTTTTATGCGCGCGGCAACGGCATCGAGCAAATCGCCCGACTGGCGCCCGGTCATGGCCGATACAGGATGCGGATCGCCCAGGCCCAGTTTATAAAAATAACTGACCTCGGATTCCATCGCCGCGTTATCAATTTTATTGACCACCAGCAGAACTTCTTTTTGTGTCCGTTGCAGTATCGACGCCACCTGCTCATCCAAATCGGTTATACCGGTCTGCGGATCGACGATAAACATGACCATGTCCGCTTCTTCGACGGCAATTTCCACCTGTTCGCGGATCGCCTGATCCATCAGCGCCGTGGCATCGGGCATATAGCCGCCGGTATCGATCAGAATGAAGGATTGTCCGGCCCAGACCACTGATTCGTAGTTACGGTCCCGGGTGACCCCGGGCTGATCATCGACAATGGCCTTGCGCTTACCGATCAGCCGGTTGAACAAGGTCGATTTTCCCACATTGGGGCGGCCGATGATTGCGACTACGGGTTCACCCATTATGCAGCTCCCGTTTTTCGTTCGTGCAGCAATTCACTGACCACTGTAATCAGATTGGCAATGGATTCGGTGTAGACATGGCAGGGTGTTTTCAGGCGCGATTCCAGATGATCCACACTCCAGTCATCCAGAAATAATCCGTCATCATTCAATACCCGCGGCGGGAGCAGTACCATATCGCCCAATTGCTCATTCTCAAGTTGCTGATAAATATCCTTTCCCGTCAACAGACCCGAAACCTGAATCGATGTTCCGTAGAAATGATTTTTCACGGCTACCAGCTCAATGCGCATATTTTTTATCTTCCGCAAGGGTTCGATGATATATTTTTCAAGCGGGCCGCGGGCCAGTGTTCCTGTAACCCAGGTCAGGTTCAGGGATTCAGCCAGCGCTTTTGGTAAGTTTCCACGGTTTTCTTCAAAATGATCGATCAGATCGCGGAACTCACCCACCCCGTTTTCGATCTGATAAAATTCATCGTAATAAGGCGCTTCGGGTAAAGTCAATCCGGCCTTGATGAAAAACTCGTCGGCGGGATAAACAAAATGCACACCCATTTCCTGCTTCAGTTTTTCACGCAGATTATTTATATAAGCAATGGTATCTTTCAGTTCTTTTTTGCTGTGCAGGCGCAGATGCATTAATCCCTCCCGGTGACGGGTTAATCCCACCGGAACAACGGCAACGGACTTCACGCCGGGATAGAACTGTTTAAGATCGGCGACCGTTTTATCGAATATGGCGCCGTCGTTGATACCCGGACAAAGTACAATCTGCGTATGTAGCTCGATGCCGTTTTGGGTCAGAAAATCGATTTTATCCAGCAGGTGATCGTCGCGTTTAATGCCCAGCAGCAATTTGCGTGTTTTTTCTTCGGTGGCATGTACGGAAATATAGAGCGGACTGAGTCGCTGTTCGACAATCCGGTCCAAATCCTTCTGCTTCATAGTGGTCATCGTAACATAGTGACCATAAAGAAAAGAATAGCGGTAATCCTCATCCTTAAAATAGAGTGCTTTTCGCATGCCTTTAGGATTTTGATAGACAAAACAGAACACGCAGTTATTACCGCAGGCGCGCATTTTCATTTCTTCGAGCTCTATTCCCAGGTCTTCACCGGCATCTTTCTCGATCTCATAAATGGTATCTTCATTGCCCTGTCTGATTAAAAGCTCCAGCGATTCATCCGCGGCATGAAAGCGGTAGTCCAGCCGGTCATTGATCGGTTTACCGTTGACTTCCAGCAAATAATCACCGCTATTAATATTAAGTTCCTCGGCAATACTGTCTGCTTCCACAGCAATAATTTTGATCATGCGTTTCCTTATTTATCAACCTGAAAATCCCGCCGCACCGGCTTCGGACCTTAAAACCGGATCGGGTGTGATCCTCAGCGATTGATCAGAAATTAAAAGATGCGAATTTAGTTATCCATACCGCCAAAAGCAAGGTAAGGTTCCCCGGCAATTTGCCCCGGGGAAAAATAAAAAAGCGCGAAAGTAAATCTCCCGCGCTTTCCGATCATTTATAGTTCAATGAAACATCCATGATTTTGCAAACACACAAAGGCATGATTAAACAGACAAAGGGCGTTCAATAGTAAGCAAAGCAGGAAGAATCCCCTCCCC
>CAYXRA010000031.1:0-7544 GCA_964467525.1 uncultured Calditrichaceae bacterium | reverse complement strand
CCCTCCCCACGAGGTGAGCTTTACCCTCACATAACACAATGGGGTATACGAAAATGGGACGGCATTTTAGCAGCCCCATTCAGGCCTTGCGTATAAAGCCTTATTGGTCTTCAGGCAAGGTGCTCTCCGGCAATGCTTGCCCAATGATTTAAGATGATAATGTTTATTTTATTTTTCAAGAAAATTGGCATATTTACCCATAGAATTACAGGAGAGCCTAGTTTTTACCGTACACAAACTAAAATTTTGACAGCTCCGCGTTAACCATACTCAGCATAATCGCCTTCTCGCGCATCGGCAGGAAGGCGCTTTTGAATCCCGATACAATTACTGTTTTCAGATCGTTCATATTCCAGCCGGCGTATTTGGCCGCCTTTTGAAATTCTTTGGTCAGCGTCGTATTGGATATCAAACGGTTATCGGTATTTATCGTTACCCGCAGTCCGTAATCATAATAGAATTTTAAAGGATGAGCCTGATAGGAAGGCACGGCCTTGGTTTGGATGTTGCTGGTCAGGCAAATTTCCAGGGGAATGCGGTGATCGTTAACGTAATTCAGGAGATCGCCGTCTTCCCTTAAACGGGTGCCGTGACCAATACGATGGGCGCCGCAATAATGCAGAGCCTGATGAATACTCTCCGGTCCGTAGGCTTCGCCGGCATGGGCCGTGCAGTTAATGTTATTGTTTAAAATCTGATAGAAAGCTTCGCGATGATGTTTTGCCGGATAGCTCTCTTCCATCCCGGCCAGATCGAAGGCAACCACGCCCTGATTCTTATAAGCTACGGACAGCTCGGAAAGCATCAGTGAAGTTTCCGGATTAATATTGCGCATACCGCAGATTATCACACCGGTTTTGATATGATATTTTTTCTCCGCTTCTCTCAGTCCGGCAAGTACCGAATCGACGATCTCGGTCAGTTTCATATTTTTTTCCGCATGCAGTACCGGTGAATAGCGGACTTCCAGATACCAGATATTTTCTTTGGCCGCGTCTTCAGCCAGTTCAAACGCTACGCGGCGCAAAGCCTCTGCATCCTGCAAAACCGATAAAGTGATAGCGAAGGGACGCAGATATTCAACCAGACTTTTACAATGTAATCCCGGAACGAGTATTTTTTGCAGTGCTTTGGGGTCGGTGGCCGGTAAATCGACACCCTGCTTCTTCGCCAGATCGATGACGGTCTGCAGGCGCATACTGCCGTCCAGATGGCAGTGCAGATCTGTCTTTGGCATTTTTTTTATGACTTTTGCTTCAATTTCCATACTATTAATATCCATTCCGTTCAGTGACAGTTTACCCAAGCCAACAACCATTGCTGATGGATGAAAGAAAAAATATTTCCCGGTACAGTGATCGTGTAATTTATTTGCTTGCTCAGTTGACTTTAGTCCATTTCTTCTTCGATAAAATCGGGTTGGGCCTCTTCTGTTTCTTCCGGTATCGGCTCAGCTTCTTCGGTTTGCGGTTCAAGGCCCAGTTGTTGCCTGTATTTAGTGAGCGAAGTTTCATCGGTTGCCGGTTCGGAGGTATCCCCGGGATTAAGCAATTTTACCTGGGCCAGTAAAACGTAAGTATTGTTGGGATAGCGCTCGGTAATCAACTGATAATCCTGTATGGCTTTGTTGATATTACCAATTTTTGCCTCGACCAGCGCCCGGCGGAAATGGGCCTGGCTTTTTGCCTCATTATCATCGCTGTCTTTGTATTTTACCGCCCTCGTATAATAGTCTATGGCCGTTTTATAATCGGTAGTATCTGTAGTAATCGTACCGGGATTAAACTGCGCCGCCCGTTCATAAAACCTCCCGATCTGGATATAGATTTCGGGAACGCGTTCAGGGATAATATTTTCCCGCAGAAGCTGCAAAAGAATATCCATCTGCGTCTCATAATCTTCCATTTTGGCGTGGCATTCAGCTATTTTTAGCTGCGCATCAACATGCATATCGGAAGTTGGATGCAGATAGATAACCGATTCGTAAGATTTAATGGCCTGGTTGTAGCTTCCTGCATTAAACTGCATATCGCCTTCGGCCATTAATGCTTCAGGACCGCGGGTCATTTCCGTTGATTTATTACTCGAACCGCAACCGTAAAATAAGAATATTGCTAAAACCAATAACATGATGCATTTTAAACAGCGCATATTTTATCTCCCCATAAATGGATTATTGATGTGTACTTTTTTGCATCCATGTGTTAACATCACTGATCACTGCTTCCTCATCCATTGTCAGCAGATTCCTTTGTTTGAGCACCCAATTCCCGTTGATCATTACGCTATCGACATCCGCTGCACGAGTCGAATATACAAATTTTGCATATATGTTGCTGTATGGAATTGAATGTATCTGATTTTCCCTGATGAAAGTAATATCGGCAAGTTTGCCGATTTCTAAACTGCCAATCAAATTTTCCTGCCTTAATGTTTTTGCCGCGTTGATGGTGGCTGATTTAAAAATTTCTTCTGCGGGCATTGTTTTTGGACCATGCAGCGGTTTTTGAATCAGTGAAGCCAGACGCATTTCCATGAAAATATCCAGATTATTATTGCATGGCGCGCCGTCAGCGCCCAGGGATACGCTGATTCCCCTGTCGAGATAATCGGGAATCGGCGCAATGCCCGATCCCAGTTTGAGGTTTGCCGACGGGCAGTGCAGTACTTTCATTTCATGCTCGCGCATCAGGGCGCGGTCTGCTTCATCGGTCCAGATACAATGCGCAAGACAAAGATTTCCCTTTTTTACACCCAGATCGGCAAAGACACGGATATTGCTCTTTCCGAAGCGAGCCTCGATAAGCGCGCATTCGTCCCTGTTTTCCGAAGCATGGCTGTGATAGATTACATCGCAGGCGTTGGCGAGTCCGGCAGCTTCCTTAAGCAGCTCAGGAGAACTGGAAACGGCAAAGCGCGGGGTAACGGCATACTGTATTCTGCCGTCATCATAACCGTGCCACTTTTTCAGCAGGAACTCACTTTCGCGCAGACTTGCTGTGGTGTCTTCCCTTAATTCCGAAGGCAGATCACCGCCGTCCATCATGATTTTCCCGGCCACCGCACGCATCCCGCTTGCCGCCAGCGCTTCAAAAATGACATCCTGATGCCGTACGATGCCCATATCCATAATGGTCGTCGTACCAGATTTAAACAGTTCGGAAATGCCAAGTAATGCACTCAAACGCAGACTCCGCTCATTGTGTGCAGCCTCTGCCGGCCAGATTTTTTCTTTGAGCCAGTCAAGCAATGACAGATCATCTGCCGTGTTCCGGAATAGTGTCTGGCAAAGATGCACGTGGGTCTGAATGAATCCCGGAACGGCGATCAAACCGCTTGCATCGAATATTTCCGCATCAGCACTCTCGAGATCAGGCGCTATTTCGGAAATTTTGTTACCTTCGATAAGCATATCCGCAGGCAGGCAATCCATTTTCGGATTCATCGTTACGACATAGGCATTTTTAATGAGTTTGCGTTTATTCATAGTGACTTTCTAAATTTAGAAAAATATAAATGTTATCGCAGATGTTATCAAGTCAAAAAAGTGAAAACCCATTCATTTATCCTCATGAAATTTAAGCGGTCATTCTGTTCGGGGATTACAGATACAGCATTTCAGGGAATAATGTAATGCTTTAATCCGTTATTCAATATATGTGAAAAAAAGAACTAAGCTACGCGAATTTACTTGACTCAGGTGGAATGTTTTTTTACTTTTCGCCTTCTGTAACCAGTGAATATTAATGAAATCGGGTAAAATAAATATACAATAATTCAATAAATATCTAAAGGAGTATCAAATGAGTATTCGTGTTGTTATTAATGGATTCGGAAGAATCGGACGGCTGGTTTTTAAGGCCGCTCAGGATGACAAAAATATTGATATCGTTGCAATCAATGATTTGACCGATGCCAAAACGCTGGCCCACCTTTTGAAATATGATTCGGTGCACGGTCGTTATCCCGTTCCGGTGAAAGCCGAGGGCGACGTTCTGATTGCCGGCGACCGCAAAGTTAAGGTATTCGCCGAAAAGGATCCGGCGGTTTTACCCTGGGGCGATCTGAAAGTGGACGTCGTTGTGGAATCCACCGGCGTATTTCGTAAAAAAGACCAGATCGAAAAGCACCTGCGGGCCGGCGCGAAAAAAGTAGTGCTCACCGTACCGGCAAAGGATAAAATCGACAATACCGTGGTTCTGGGCGTCAATGACGATACGCTGACCGCCGATCAGAAAATTATATCCAACGCCTCCTGCACCACCAACTGTCTGGCGCCGGTAGCCAAAGTGCTGCACGAAAATTTCGGCATCAAACGCGGCCTGATGACCACCATTCATGCTTACACCAACGATCAGCATATTCTCGATCTGCCGCACAGCGATTTGCGCCGCGCCCGTGCCGCGGCCGTCAGCATGATCCCGACCACAACCGGCGCCGCCCGCGTCGTCGGTAAAGTGATTCCCGATTTGAACGGCAAACTGGACGGTATGGCCGTACGCGTGCCCACCAGCGATGGCTCCCTTGTCGATCTCGTTGTTGAGCTGGATAAAAATGCAACGGTTGAGGAAATCAATGCGGCGATGAAGCGCGCCGCCGAAGGCAACCTGAAAGGCATCCTCGAATACTGTGAAGATCCGGTGGTTTCCATCGATATCGTTGATAATCCGGCGTCGAGCATTTTCGACAGTCTTTCAACGACGGTTATGGACGGTAATTTCGTAAAAGTACTTTCCTGGTACGATAATGAGTGGGGCTATGCCTGCCGTACGCTTGATCTGGTTAAAAAAATGGCCACCTTATAAAGAAAATAATGACGGGGCTGTCATCTGAGGTGACAGCCCTTTTTAAATTATCCCCTGAAAATTCTGACGATTCATTTTGATTTAAACGGTTTTATGTTGATTATTTTTTATGTTAGCACAGATTTGTAAAAAAACCGGAATGAATCTAAAGATTACCAAGAAACGAGGAAAATAAAATGGCAAAACTAACCATTAATCAGCTCGATTTAAAAGATAAAAAAGTCCTCATCCGCTGTGATTTTAACGTGCCGCTAAACGAACAGCAGCAGATTACCGATGACCGGCGCATAAAAGCTTCGCTGCCAACGATTAAGAAAGTGCTGGAGGATGGCGGCAGCGCCATTTTGTGCAGTCATTTGGGTCGCCCCAAAGGCGCGGTCAAAGAGGAAATGCGTTTGAAACCGGTTGCCGAACGACTGGAAGAATTACTCGGTGTTCAGGTAAAAATGGCGCCCGATTGTACCGGTAATGAAGTTCGCGCTATGAAAAATCAGTTAAAAAGCGGAGCACTCCTGCTGCTTGAAAATCTGCGTTTCCACAAAGAGGAAACCGATAACGATCCGCGGTTTGCCAAAGAACTGGCCGAAGGCGCGGATCTTTTCATTAACGATGCTTTCGGTACCGCCCACCGCGCCCATGCCTCTACCGAAGGCGTAACCAAATATTTCGACCAGTGCGCGGGTGGCTTTCTGATCGAAAGAGAGCTGGAATACCTGGGCAAAGCAGTTGAAAATCCCAAACGACCCTTTCTGGCCATCCTGGGCGGCGCCAAGATTTCAGGCAAGATCGATGTGATCCGGAACCTGTTTGATAAAGTAGATACGCTGATCATCGGCGGCGGCATGGCCTATACCTTTTACAAAGCACAGGGATATGAAATCGGCACCTCGCTGCTTGAAGAAGATAAAATAGGGCTGGCCGGGGAAATTTTGAAAGAGGCCGGGGAAAAGAATATCAATCTCGTTCTGGCCGGCGATGTTAAAGTGGCCGATAAATTTGCCAACGACGCCGATACGAAGGTTGTGCCGGTTAATGAGATGCCCGCCGATTACATGGGCATGGACATCGGCCCGGAAACGATTGAGCGTTTTTCCGCTGAAATAAAGCAGGCCAAAACCATCATCTGGAACGGTCCGCTTGGCGTATTCGAAATGTCCAATTTCGCCGTGGGTACCCGCAAGGTGGCCGAAGCGATTGCCGATGCCACGCAGGCCGGCGCCATCAGTGTGATCGGCGGCGGCGATTCGGCCGCGGCGGTAAGTCAGTTCGGACTGGAAGATAAGTTCAGTCACATATCCACCGGCGGCGGCGCATCGCTGGAATTCCTCGAAGGGAAAACCCTGCCCGGTATCGCCGCTCTGAGTGAAGTTTAATCAAAATAATTTACAGGCGTTAATATAATTTTTTGATCGGCGCCTGTTTTTATTAAAAAAATCCGGAGAAATCATGAAACGAAAAATCGTCATCGCCGGCAATTGGAAAATGCACAAAACCAATTCCGAAGCACAGCAATTAGCCAATCAGATTCGCATGAAAACCACCGATATCAATAAAACAGGCATCATCATTTGTCCGCCCTATACCGCCCTGACCCTGGTAAGCGATGTTATTAAAGATACCCGCATCGCCCTCGGCGCGCAGGATGTGTTCTGGGAAAAAGAGGGCGCCTTTACCGGTGCGGTCAGCGCCGGGATGATCCGCAGCGCGGGGGCCGGTTATGCCATTGTCGGCCATTCCGAGCGTCGTCAGTATTTCGGTGATAACGATGAAACGGTCAATAAGAAAATCAAAGCGGCGCTGGATCATGGTCTCAAAGCAATTATGTGCGTCGGCGAATCACTGGAACAGCGCGAAGAGGGCGTAACCAGAGACGTGGTTGCCCGGCAGATCAGAGGCGGATTAAAGGATTTTAAAGCCGCGGATATGGATCACGTTATTGTCGCCTATGAACCGATCTGGGCCATTGGCACGGGCAAAACCGCTACGTCCGATCAGGCTCAGGAAGTGCATCATAACATCCGCAAACTGATTCGCGAAATGTTTGGCGATACAACCGCCGATGCGCTGATTATTCAGTACGGCGGCAGCGTTAAACCGGAGAATGCCGAAATGCTGCTCAAACAGGAAGATATTGACGGCGCGCTGGTGGGCGGCGCCTGTCTGAAAGCCGACTCCTTTTCGGCGATCATTCACACCGCAGAGAAACTGGCCGGCTGATAGAAGCAATTACGATTGAAGCTTACAAAGTATTAAACACCCGTTCGTCAAAGCTTATATGCAGATTATACAGAGATGCGCCGATAAAACTCAGCGCATCTCTGTGTATTCAACGTAAAATCCTGATTTTATTATCCATTAATTTATTGATTCATTTTGGAAAACAACAAATTTTAGAGTAATCGTTTGCGGAAAAAGTACACGCAGATGCCGTGTGAAAATTGGGACTGATACATATTCCTTACCAGCGTGCGTATTTGCGGTTCAGTTGTTGCGGTTGATCCATACCGACTAATTCATTCATGGCCACTTTGGGATCGATGGTGCTGACGATGTGATCGGCATGGATGATGCGGCCATCCTCTAATTGTACGCCCACGGCTCAGCCATTCTCGATGATTTCCGGATTGCTGAAACCAAATTTATCCCAAAAAAGGCGAAATGTGGTTCTGTGTTGATTTGTGTGGGTAAACCCGTGAGCGACTTCCGAATGCTGTGGTTGGCGGGGTAATGGGTTTGTCT